>JAZQXE010000024.1:0-4285 GCA_045632705.1 Eubacteriales bacterium
ACTCTCTCCGGCTTACCACCGCTCTCTCGCGAGCCTTGTTAGTATACCATCTACTCCCCTCCCTTGTCAATACCTTTTTTTCGTTTTTTTATTAAAATGTGTAAGAATAGCGATTTTTACATATAATTTACTTTGCAGACAGCGTTTTTATACACTTTGCCTACGGAGGTATTGCACGTTATGATAACGATAGCCATACGCACCCTGCTCGTCTATCTCTTTATGCTTCTTTTTATGAAAATGATGGGAAAGCGTCAGGTAGGCGAGCTTGAGATATCCGAGCTTGTAAGCGCACTTTTGCTTTCGGAGCTTGCATCTATGCCTATTGAAAACGCAGATATACCTCTCATCAGCGCAATAATTCCTCTCCTTATTATCATCTGCACCGAGATCGTGCTTTCCTTTTGCGCAACGAAGTTTGAGCCTGTCAAACGTTTTCTATGCGGCAAACCGAGCATACTCATCAAGCGCGGAGAGATAGACGTTGGAGAGCTTGCCAAAGCAAGAATGTCACTTGAGGAGCTGATGAGCGAGATGCGCCTCAGCGGAATTGCGCAGATCGGTGATATTGAATACGCGATACTCGAACAAAACGGTCACGTCAGCTTTATACAAAAGCGTGACAAATGTCCACTCACTCCGTCCGACCTGTCTGTGCGCGTAACGGAGGGCGGTATTTCACACGCGCTGATAGTTGACGGATACGTAAAAGAAGCGTCTTTGCAAGCGGCAGGCGTCAACAAAGGGCAGCTGGAGCAGATCGTTCTTGGCTACGGCACGAGTATCGATAAGATATTTTTGCTGACGATAAACGATAACAAAGAGACAGACGTAATATATAAGGAAAAGAAATGAAAAATCTAATTGCCGCTATCGTTATTATTTGCCTGATCGTTTCTGCTACGGCGTGGGTGTGCGCTCATTCAAATCGCGCCGCAGACGAATTGCTCGGACTATCGGATGCGCTTGAGCTTGTAAGTGCAAGCGAACAATTCCCGCTTCTTTTAAAGAGCTGGGAAAGGCATCGGACTTTTTTCTCTGTGACCATCAACTCTACTCAAATAAACGAAGTTGACCTCTCTCTCTCCCTGCTCCGCGCTGCTATCGAAAACGGGGACTCGTCGCTCTTTTGCAAGGGCAAAAGCACGCTGATGGAATCACTCAAAAGAATCAAAAGCGCCTCGGCTTTTTCTCTTGACGAGCTATTTTAAAGATAAAGCAAATATATCCCTTGTTTGTGTTGACACTTCGCTCGCTATGTTATATAATATATCTATTGTAGTAATGAGCTACCACTTTTCTTGCGCTCATTTCAAAGAAAAACAAGAAAACAGGCTGGTATATAAATGAACGGTACACAGAATAGAAACGGCGCGCCAAACGGACCGAGAATGCACAGCGCCGCACCCGTAGAGATCGACAACAGAGGGCAACGCCAGAGAGCCCGACAATACTCGAATATTCAGCATGGTAACAAGTCACAAAATCACGTTGCAACGGAACAGATAAAGCACAAAAATTACGTTCAGCCTACACCGAAAGCTCGGTTGTGGCGTTTACCCGTTCTCGTAGGCATTATCTTTCTCGTATTTTCGGTCAGTCTGCTCGCAGTTTACGCGGGAGCACTGCTCGTCAAAAACGCAAGAGACAATGCGAGCATCCCCACTATCTCAGACACGGCGCAGACGCCCGATCAAACGACAGACAATGATAGCACGACGACGGACAGCGTGACGGAGGACGCCCCTCCCGCATCCTCAAAGCCAACGGATATCTACGCGGCAATAACCGACACTACGGTGGCGTTGGGAGCGGAGATAGGAAGCTCAAACGCCATTCTCATAGACCTGTCCGAGCATACTGTACTGGCATCAAAGCTGTCAAGCGAAAAGATCTACCCCGCATCAATGACAAAGGTCATGACCTTGCTCGTTGCGGTTGAAAATATGGAATCCCTCACGCAAACGGCGACCGTCACGAAGGCTACCGTCAACTACTGTTACAACGAGGGCGCTTCTATCGCAGGCTTTTCGGCAAACGAAACGGTCACGGTACGAGACCTCTTGTACGGCACGATACTTCCCTCGGGCGCTGACGCTACGATGACGCTCGCAGAATGTATATCGGGCTCTGAGCAGGCTTTCGTTTCTTTGATGAATGAAAAAGCAAGAGAGCTGGGACTGACCGGAACTCGTTTCGTAAACACTTCGGGACTGCACGATCCCAACCATTATTCTACCGTTCACGACATAGCGTTGATATTGAAGGCGGCACTCGAAAACGAGATATGCTACAAGGTGCTGACCGCATCTTCCTATATAACGAGCTACACAAGCCAACATCCAAACGGACTGCCGCTACACAGTATAGTACACACGAGAGTCTCCTCCGTCATTATTTCCGGAGTTACCGTAATGGGTGGCAAAACGGGCTTCACCCCTGAAGCAGGACAGTGCCTTGCAACCTTTGCGATCGCAAACGACGGAAAGGAATATATCTTCGTATCGGCAAACGCCCCCGACAGAACCATTCCGATAACCGACGCAGAGCACGTCTACGAAACCTACATAAAAATTTCCAACCCCTAAAAGTAACAATTGCCGACCGCCGCAAGCTACGTGGCGGTCGGCTTTTTTTATTTTCTCTTCCGCATAAATTCGAAAAAAACACAAAAAAATACTTTTATTGACTTTTTTTGCAAAATTTGTTTCAAAAATCAACGTTATTATTCATAACAAGTAAAACAAATAGAAATAATCTATTGACTTTTATCCTGTTAATTGTTACAATAAAGTGGTTTTACACTTCACAAAAAGAAAAAAACGAAGGAGACACTTATGTATAAGAAAGTAATAAAAAGACTTTTGGACATAATCATCTCTTCCTTTGGAATTTTATTTTTGGCATTTCCGATGATAATCATCGCGATAGCAATAAAATGCGAGAGTAACGGCCCCGTCTTTTTTAAGCAAACGAGAGTCGGTCTGCACAAGAAGAATTTTGAAATTTTGAAATTCAGAAGCATGCGTACAGACGCACCGCCAAACTCCCCTACTTACGCGCTGACAAATTCAGAAATATACATAACGAAGATCGGCGTCATACTCAGAAAAACGAGTCTTGACGAGCTCCCTCAGCTGTTCAACATATTCCTCGGGCAAATGAGCATAATAGGCCCCAGGCCCGTTATCGTTGCGGAGCAGGATCTTATCAGCGAACGTGATAAATACGGTGCAAACGACGTTCTTCCCGGTCTTACCGGTTGGGCGCAGATCAACGGCAGAGACGAGCTCGACGCTCCGACAAAGGCAAGATACGACGGCGAGTACGTCAACAATATCAGCTTTCTCTTTGACTGCAAGTGCTTTATCGGCACGATAGCAGCCGTACTAAAGCGCGACGGAGTCGTTGAAGGAAGCGACGAGACCGCAGCAAATCACGACAGAGAAAAAGAAAGCACGACCGTTCAGAAATAACGAACGAAAAGCAACAGAAGGAGGCAAGCTAATATGTTTGGCAAGGTTTCGATAATTATGCCTGCATATAATTGCGCTGAATTCATCGGTATAGCTATTGAGTCTGTCATAGCTCAAACGTACACGAATTGGGAATTGATCATCGTGGACGACTGTTCAACCGACGGTACCAAAGAACTGCTCTGCCGTTACAGAGAAAAGGACGAGAGGATAGTATATATCCCCAACTCCGAAAATAATGGTGCGGCTTATTCGCGTAACAAAGCGATCGACCAAGCAAGCGGCAAATATCTTGCTTTTCTCGACAGTGACGACGTATGGCAGCCTACGAAGCTTGAAGAGCAGTTGCATTTCATGGAGAAAAACGGCTACGCCTTCTCCTGTACCGCTTACAACAAGATAGACGAAAACGGAAACGACCTCAACAACGTCATCCCCTCTGTAACTCTCAACTACGAAGGAATGTTAAAGCGATGCCCCGGAAACTCAACCGTTATGTATAACAGTGAGATGCTCGGCAAGTACAGCATCCCTCTTATACGAAAGAGAAACGACTACGTAATGTGGCTCGGTATCATCAAAAAGGCGAAAATGATATACGGCCTTGACAAAGTGCTCTCAAGCCACAGAGTAAGGACCGATTCCCTTTCAGCTAACAAGGCAACGCTCGTCAAGTATCAATGGATAGTGTACAGAGATATAGAAAAGCTCTCGATACCGAAGAGTGCTTATCTCGTTGCTTTCCAGATATACAAATCGATTTTTAAAGTGAAATAAAAACGTCCCCGAGCTGCGGGCAGCTCCGGGGC
>JAZQXE010000025.1:0-7719 GCA_045632705.1 Eubacteriales bacterium
GATAAAGGAGATGGGAGCAAACGGCTATCGTTGCTCGCATTATCCGCATCCGCAGGCTACGATGGATGCGCTCGACGACTACGGCTTTATCGTAATGGCGGAAACGCGCTGGTTCGATTCCTCCCCCGAGGGCATCGAGCAGCTCGAAATGCTCGTCAAACGAGACAGAAACCACCCCTCCGTGTTCTTCTGGTCTATTTCAAACGAGGAAATGTATCACATAAGAGACGAGGGAAGACGCATAACGCGTCATATGATGGCGAAGGTCAAGCAGCTTGACGCTACGCGTCCGATCACTTCCGCAGTTTCGGTCCGTCCCGACGTTGCTACCGTTTTTGACGATCTCGATATCGTCGGAATAAATTATAACCCCACCAAATTTGCACCGCTGAGAGAAAAATATCCCGACAAGTCGTTTCTCTGGACGGAGTGCTGCGCTACCGGTACGACGCGCGGCTGGTACAAGCCCGATAACGTGCAAAGAGCGTATCTCAATTCCTACGACAAAGATACGAACGGATGGTTTCAGGCAAGAGAAAAGACGTGGAAATTCATCTACGAGCGCGATTGGTGTATGGGCGGCTATCAATGGATAGCGTTTGAACACAGAGGAGAAGCTACCTGGCCCAGAGTCTGCTCTCAGTCGGGTGCGATCGATCTCTATATGCAGAAAAAGGATGCCTTCTACCAAAATCAAAGTATGTGGCTTCCAAAGTCAAAGCCGATGATACATCTGATGCCCCATTGGAATTTTGAGGGTCTTGAGGGCAGGGAGGTGGACGTGCGCGTCTATTCAAACTGCGATAGCGTAGAGCTGTTTTGCAACGGCGTCTCGCAGGGGGTCGTTACTCTTGCGCGCTTTGACCACGCAGAGTGGAAGCTACCTTACGAGCCCGGCGTGATAAAGGCGGTCGGATATATAGACGGTGCAGAAGCGATAATCGACGTAAAGGAAACGTCGGGTGCTCCCTATGCGCTCAAGCTACGTCTTGAAAACGGGGACGATCTTTATGCAAACGGCGAGGACATAGCGCTGTACACCTGTTACGTAGTTGACGCTGAGGGACGCGAGGTCTACGACGCCTCCCCATACGTCAGCTTTGACGTAAACGGACTCGGCAAGATAGTAGGCACCGGCTCTGACATCTGTGACAGAGAGCGAGTCGATATGCCCGACAGACGTATGCGCGCGGGCAGGATCAGCGTAGCGGTCAAGCTCTTTGACACTCCCGGCACTCTCACCCTTTACGCATCAAGTGACGGCTTGCGCTCTTGTGCTCTCGATACCGAGGTAAGCTCAAGCGCGCGCACTGACTCCGAGGACTTGGGCGTTAGCGACGACAATATGACTAAAACGGTATTTTATTGATAAAACGGTGTTTTTCGGCACTCTCACACGGGCAATTTGCGGCTCGTGTGAGGGCGCTTGCTTTTTGTGCAAAAGCAACAACGTAGCACATCTCCGATTGCCATTTTTGTGTGATTTTTATATTGATTTTTGCCATTTCGTGTAGTATACTGTATGGGTAAATCGAATAAGGCTAAATGAAGTCAGCAGGAAATTAGGCTTACGCCTTTCCAAAGGGGTCATACTCTCGGGTTTCGCTTGCGATGAAGACTGTTGACAGATAGCAATCTGGAGAAGCTTGCTTTACGCAAGTGCCGAAGGGGCAAGGTCAGTACCAAATCTCTCAGGCAAAAGGACAGATCACATTTACAAAACGGAGTTTTTTCGTTTTGCTCTTGTCTATTTTTTCTTTTTCGTCGCTATCGTGTTTTAGCGGCGATTTTTTGTTTTGTTCGGTTGCAAAAAATTACAGGAGGTTCATATCAGATATGGACGCATTTTTAAAGCTTGTTGAAAGCGTAAACGGTAAGGTCAACGGTGTCGTTTGGGGCATCTTTGGTCTGGTTCTTCTCGTAGGTACGGGTATCATTATAACCGTGCTCACAAAATTCTTCCAGGTGACTCAGGTCAAGCTCTGGTTCAAAAACACCATCGGAAGCATCTTTAACAAGGACGTTATAAAGCACACCAAGGAAAAGGGAGCTATCTCTCCCTTCCAGGCTCTTTGTACCGCTCTTGCCGCAACCGTCGGAACGGGTAACATCGCAGGTGTTGCTGCCGCTATCTGTACGGGTGGCGCGGGTGCAGTATTCTGGATGTGGGTAGCCGCATTCTTCGGTATGATGACTAACTACGCGGAAAACGTACTCGGTATCTTCTACCGTCGCAAGAACGAAAACGGCGAGTGGTCGGGCGGTGCTATGTACTACCTCGCTGACGGACTCGGAAAGAAAAAGGGTATGAAGTACGTAGGAAAGATACTTGCAGTTCTTTTCTGTATCTTCGCTATGCTCGCTTCCTTCGGTATCGGAAGTATGGGACAGGTCAACAAGATAGTAGCAAACGTTGCTCAGGCGTTTGACGTTTCCGCGCTCTCTTCTGTCGAGGTATTCTCCGGCGTATCTCTTTACAACATCATCCTTGGTGCAGTAGTTATGATCCTTACCGCAGTTATCACACTCGGGGGTCTAAAGAGAATTGCAAACGTTGCGGAAAAGATCGTTCCCTTTATGGTAGTTCTCTTCGTATTCGGAAGCCTTATCATAATCGGCGTTAACTATGCAAGCATCCTCCCCGCGTTCAAGGCTATCTTCGTCAACGCCTTCAAGCCCGAAGCATTCGTCGGCGGTGGACTCGGTGCAGTTATCATAGCTATCACAAACGGCTTCAAGCGCGGCGTGTTCTCAAACGAGGCAGGTCTCGGTTCTTCCGTTATGGTTCACTCAAACTCCAACATCAAGGAACCCGTTAAGCAGGGTATGTGGGGAATCTTTGAGGTGTTTGCGGACACTATGATCGTTTGTACGATGACTGCTCTCGTTATCCTCACCGCAGGCGGTCTTGAGGGTGGCGTATTCAACGCAGTAACGGGTGAGCACGCTCTTGCCGACTCTATCCTCGTCGGCGGTGCTTTCAATACCGTATTCCCCTGGTTTAACATAGGTGAAAAGTTTATTGCTATCGCAATGTTCCTCTTTGCATTCACTACCGTTCTCGGTTGGTCTCACTACGGCTCAAAGGCGTGGGAGTACCTCTTCGGTGCAAAGACTACCGTGATCTTCCGTATCATTCACGTTTGTACCGTCATCTTCGGTGCGGTGCTGACCTCTTCTCTCGCTTGGGATATCTCTGATACCTTCAACGGACTTATGATGATACCCAACCTTATCGCAGTGATTGCGCTTGCTCCTCTTGTCGTTAAGATAACCAACAACTATCTCAAGAGAGCAAAGGGCGAGAAGATAGATCCTATGCTCAACGCCGATCCTGAAATTCAGGCAAGCGAGATAGCTCGTCCTGACGTGGAAGAATGATCGATATAAACTGTTAAGAGCAAGAACGGGCTGTCGGGCAGCCCGTTCTTTTTTTGCTTTTGCGGGGCTAAGTTTAATTTTTGGGAACGGTGCCGTTGCGGTTTTTTGCAAAAGCTCCCGTATTGTGTGATATGTATAAAAGCGTTGTGCTTTTTTCACAAAAAAGATCTTTTATATTATTTGCGTCAGGTTCTCGGTTTGGTTAATTTGACTAACGCAGATGGAGCGTGTATTTTGAAATCTCCTTTTTTTAATTGAATTGGTTTGTTTTTAGTATTGAAAACGCGAGCACGTTAATATATAATTGATACATACTTTGGATAAAGTCCAAAAGATATTTAGGAGGTTTTTAGTATGAAAAAGTTACTTTCAATCTTGCTCGTATGCCTTATGGTCCTTCCCTTTGGCGTGCTTGCATCTGTAGGCGTTTCCGCTGCAGAAAACGTTTATTACGTAAAGGCGGGCGGTACCGGTAACGGTTCTTCTCCCGACAGCGCACTTGCAACTCTCGACGCTGCATTCCAGGCAGCAGCAGTTTCCGGCGCTGACACCAAGATCGTCGTTTGCGGCGAGCTCAACGTAGATATGTCCGCGGGCTTTACGGCTCCCGCGCATGCAGGTAAGGTCACTATTACCGGTAAGCACGGCAGCCAGAGCGGCGGTAAGCTCGTTCTCGGTACTGCAGACAAGATGCACTGGGTACTTACCGGTGCTCTCGAGTTCAACAACATCAATATCGAGATGACGGGTCCCTCACTTCTCTTCAGATGTGAGTTCCATCCCTTTAAGATAGGCGAGAACGTTACTCTTCCCACCACGGGCTCCGGTACGTTCGTCGTTGGCGGTGTTCAGCAGGCACAGGGCCTTGTAAACGAGGCTTCTTACGACCTTGACACCAACACCTTTACCGGTAACGTAGACGTTACGATCCTTTCCGGTAAGATCGCTGAGCTCTGCATTTGGGCAAGAGCAGGCTTTACCGCTCCCGTACTTTCCAACCCCACCTTCAAGGGTGATGCTAAGCTTACCGTTGGCGGAACCGCTAACATAGCTAAGATCGCAGGTACTCGTGTTGCTAACATTATCACTGGTAACACCACCGTATATCTTGACGGCGGTAACGTAACCAACTGGCTTGCACACAACGTTGCTACCTCCGGTTCTATCACCGGTGTTGACGCAGCGAGCCTTTACACCGTTGTTATTACTGCTAACTTCTCGTTTGCAGACGCGTTCAACGAGGCTCCCGGTTCCGGATTCGTTCAGGGACTTGCAGGTTCTACTCTCCACGCTGCTTCTTACGAGACCGTTCTCGCAAACGAGACCTTCGGTTATTACAGAATGTTCGTTGAGGAAGGCAACTGGGATACCTTTGCTAACTCTCTTGACAAGGTAAATCCTGATACCTTTGACAGTATCCACAAGATCAAGAACGGCGAGGGACTTGCTATTACGGCTGCTACAGCTACTCCCGATACCGCAGATATCGAAAAGGCACCCGTCGTAACTGACGATCAGACTACTGCTGATAACACCACTACCAAGGCTCCTACGACGACCAAGGCTCCTTCTACGACGAAGGCTCCTACGACGACGAAGGCTCCTACTACCACCAAGGGCGACGCTACTACCGATGCTCCCGCTGCTACCGAAGACGGTGGATTCCCCATCTGGATAATCTTCGTTGCAGTTGCAGTTGTTGCAGTTGTTGTAGTTGTAGTTATCGTTGTAGCTAAGAAAAAGAAGGCTGAATAAGAGACTTCTTTCCGAAACGGATAATTGAAAAATAAAAACGCACCGCAGAGGTTTCTGCGGTGCGTTTTTCGTATGCTTTGTTTTAGTTTTATTTTGCCGGATCCATCAGCCTTTTTTGAATTCTGCCCAGCTTCTGTGAGCGTTATCTTTCACTTCATCGTGAGTTATGACTCTGGGGGCGGGCAATACTACCGTTGAATTGTCAGGGATATCGTTTACTATTACGCAGTTCGCTCCAATGCGCACGTTGTTACCTATGCGTATTCCGCCTATTATCTTTGCGCCCGCACCGATATATACGTTATCTCCGATGATGGGAGCACCCGGTTTCTTTGTGTTGGGCAGGGTGTTTGAACCGATGGTTACCTGGTGAAAGATAGTACATCCCGAGCCGATGACCGCGCCGGACGATATCATAATGCCAAAAAGACCGTGAGGGAATACGGGTGCTGAGGCAAACGAGACGTTTGCGGGTATGCTTGCCCCTGCAAGAAGTATAGATTTATTGTACTTTCGTGTGTACAGGTATCTTGAAACGCCCCTCGATTTTAAGGCTTTTTCTCTCAGACTCCATATATAATTTGCATCGTATAGCTTATATCTTGGAGATAGAAGCTTTTTTATCGCTCTTTTTATCATATCGTCCTCCGATAAATGGTTTATGGGAAAAATTTGTTTTATACTCGTATAATTGTATCATCGGTTTTCAAATAAATCAAGTTGTTTTAGAAAACAGCGGTAAGGTAAAGGGCAATTTACACAAAAAAACCTGAAAATGCAGCGAAAAAATGTTCCTAAAAATTTTAAAAAGATATTTACAAAAGCGCTTAAGATGTGTATAATATTGTAAATATTAAAATGCAAGGAGTAAAAAAATGGCTTACTACTACAAAGAACCCGCTCATACCTTCAGTGAATATCTGCTTGTTCCGGGCTATACCTCGGAGGAATGTATTCCCGCAAACGTATCTCTCAAGACCGCACTCGTAAAGTATAAAAAGGGAGAAAAGCCTGCAATAGAGCTTAACATTCCCCTTGTAAGTGCAATAATGCAGTCTGTATCAAACGACACTATGGCTATCGCTTTGGCAAAAGAAGGCGGTATTTCCTTCATCTATGGTTCTCAGACGATCGAGGATGAAGCGGCAATGGTAGCGAGAGTAAAGAATTATAAGGCAGGTTTTGTAGTAAGCGATTCTAATCTCACTCCCGAAAATACACTTCGTGACGTTGTAGAGCTCGTTGAGCGCACAGGTCACAACACTATTGCTATCACTCACGACGGCACGGCAAACGGTAAGCTGCTCGGTATAGTTACGGGCAGAGATTACAGAGTATCGAGAATGAGCGAGGACTTGAAGGTATCCGAGTTCATGACGGATATCAGCCGTCTTGTCACCGCTCCCGAGAGCACTACGCTCAAAGAGGCAAACGACATCATCTGGGAGAACAAGCTCAACTCCCTGCCGATAATCGATGCTGAGGGAAATCTCAAGTACATGGTATTCCGCAAGGACTACTCATGGCACAAGTCAAATCCCCAAGAGGTCATCGACGCAAACAAGAGATATCTCGTCGGTGCGGGAATTAACACCCTCGACTATGAAAAGAGAGTACCTGCGCTCGTTGAGGCAGGCGCTGACGTTCTTTGCATAGACTCAAGTGAGGGATACACCTGCTGGCAGAAGAAGACGCTTGACTTCGTTCGTGCAAAATACGGCGACAGCGTAAAGATCGGTGCAGGTAACGTAGTTGACAGAGAAGGCTTTATGTTCCTCGCTGAAGCAGGTGCTGACTTTATCAAGGTCGGTATCGGCGGCGGTTCTATCTGTATCACTCGTGAGACCAAGGGTATCGGACGTGGACAGGCTACGGCACTTATCGAGGTTGCTGCCGCAAGAGACGAATACTACGAAAAGACGGGTGTTTATATACCGATATGCTCCGATGGTGGTATCGTTCACGACTATCACATGACGCTCGCACTTGCAATGGGAGCAGACTTCATCATGCTCGGTAGATACTTTGCCCGCTTTGATGAGTCTCCCACGAACAAGATCAATATAAACGGTCAGATCGTTAAGGAGTATTGGGGCGAGGGCTCAAACCGCGCTCGTAACTGGCAGAGATACGACCTTGGCGGAAAGACCAAACTTTCCTTTGAGGAAGGCGTTGACTCCTACGTAACCTACGCAGGTTCACTGCACGACAACGTAGAAAAGAGCCTTTACAAGGTAAAGAGCACGATGTGCAACGTTGGTGTAACGAATCTCGAGGATCTTCGCAGAGATGCAAAGATGACTCTCGTTTCCGCAACGAGTATCGTTGAGGGCGGCTACCACGACGTAATGCTCCGCAAGTAATTTCCGGACAAAACAAAATGCAGATGACGAAAATGGGTGTAGTCCTTATCGGAGAAATAAAATAAGGGTATGGTCATAGCCCGATGCATTTGTTAAACAAAATGCGAAACTGGCGATAAAACAGAAGAGAGAGTAATACGGAAGTACAATACCGTAAAGCTCTCACTTTTCTGCATTTTTATGAGTGATATTCTTTGCTTCGCACAGAGTGATATTGCCC
>JAZQXE010000026.1:0-18748 GCA_045632705.1 Eubacteriales bacterium
CGTAAGAGGAGTGTCAAGGGAGCTTGAACCGACGTAGACGGTATAGTCGCCCTCGGTCGTGTTCCACTTGTTATTTATCACGTTATAGAAAGCAAACCAACGCTCGTCGATATCAAAGCTGACCGTCTTTGCCTCGCCTGCGTCAAGCTCTATCTTTTCAAACGCTCGCAGCTCCTTTACGGGACGCTTCATCTCTGAGGCGAAGCTCGCGCCGACGTAGAGCTGTATCGTTTCCTTACCCTTTACCGCTCCTACGTTTCTGAGCGTGACCTTCACCTTGTCCGAGTCAAGCTCTATCTTTTCATAGTTGAACTTCGTGTATGATAGACCATAGCCGAAGGGGAAGTTTACGTCTATCTTTCTCTTTTCGTACCATCTGTAACCGACGAATATTCCCTCGGAATATACGCAATCGTCGTATTCGCCCGGGAAATCAAGATAACAAGGAGTATCTTCAAGACGGCGGGGGAAGGTCTCCGCGAGCTTACCCGAAGGATTGACCTCACCAAAAACGACTCTCGAGATAGCTCCGCCGAGTGCCTGACCGCCGAGATAAGCGCAAAGCAGTCCCTTTGCCGAGTCAAGCCAGGGCATCTCAACGGGAGAGCCGATGAGAAGAACGACGGCGGTATTCGGCACTGCCTCGCAAACGGCACGGATGAGTGCGTTGTGGGACTCTGGCATACGCATATGCTCTCTGTCACGTCCCTCCGTCTCGTACCACTCGGGCATACCTGCGAATATAACGGCTCTGCCGCACTTCTTTGCCGCCTCTACAGCCTCGTCTATAAGCGCCTGATCAACTGCCGAGCTTGCCAGAGAATAACCCTGCGCGTACACGGTGTTCTCTTCTCCGTTGTAGTTGTGTATGTAATCAAGAAGATTATCTATCTTGTAAGGCTCAACGTGGCTCGAGCCGCCGCCCTGATATCTGGGCTTGAGCGCAAACTCACCGATGACGGCAAGGGGTGCCTTTTTATCAAAAGGAAGTACGTCTCCCTCGTTTTTGAGAAGCACCATACACTCGTCGCAAAGTCCCGACGCTATGAGATGGTTTGCGTCAAGATCTACGTTATGCTCGCTCTTCTGCTCGTAGAGCTTATCCATGACCGCAAGTATGCGTAGCACTGCACGGTCAAGTTCAGCCTCGTCAAGCTCACCGCTCTTTATCATTTCGTAAAGCTCGCGGTCTCTCTGACCGTAAGCACCCTGTCCGGGCATCTCGAGATCACATCCTGCAATAAGCGACTCGGCTCTGTCGTTGACTGCATTCCAGTCACTCATTACAAAACCGTCAAATCCCCACTCTCCGCGGAGGATATCGGTGAGAAGCCACCCCGACTGCGACGCCTGCTTGCCGTTTATTCTGTTATACGAATGCATTATCGTATAGGGGTTTGCTTCCTTTACGACTATTTCAAAGGCACGCAGATATATCTCGCGCAGAGTGCGCATATCTACTATCGCGTTTGAAGAATGACGTCTGGTCTCCTGATTGTTCACCGCAAAGTGCTTTGCACAAGCGGAAACGCCCTCGCTCTGAACTCCGGATACGAAGCTCGCCGCAAGAGTACCTGCAAGATACGGATCCTCCGAGTAATACTCAAAGTTTCTTCCGCAAAGGGGAGAACGCTTTATATTAAGACCGGGACCGAGAAGAACGCTGACGTCCTCGCTCTTGCACTCGGTCGCTATCGTCTTTCCAACGTTGTATATAAGCTCGCGGTTCCACGAGCACGCCTGAGTTGCAGCAGAGGGAAAGCACGTAGCGAGTACGGTAGTATTGTACTCACTGCTTCCGTTTATTTTTGCTCTTTTACGAAGTCCCGACGGGCCGTCGCACATCATAAGAGGAGGAACGCCCACTCTCTCTACACCCGGCGTATGCCACGCGTCGTAACCCGATGCAAAGGAGCATTTTTCCTCAAGCGTCATTTCCGACAAGATCTTGTTGATATCCATATCACACCTCGTTGACAGATATTTTTTGCCGTGCGCACCCGCGCGCACGCATTATTGCATTTTATATATTAAGTATATCAGTAAAAACGGCGTCATACAAGTCATATAAGAAAAAAAACAAGACAAATATTGCTATTTTTTCATTCATTCGGCACAAAATGTATATCACCCCCGCCCGAAACGAAACGTGACGTCAGCAAAAAAACAAAAACGGTATTTTTCGTTTATCCATAACTTTTTATCGTTTTTCGATATTTTTTCATTGACAAACAAGAAAACGTGTGTTATAGTGATTACAAACCAAACAACCGACAAAACGGAGGATCAAATATTAAATATGAAAAACAACGCTATCTACACCACCGTATCTTTTGTACTTACCGCCCTTTTGCTGATATTCGTTCTGGCGCTGATGCTGTTTGCGCCGAACGTCACCCGCGAATACGTGGCGGCTTTTGCACCCGACCTGTCCGAGTACTACAACACCATTCTTCTTAGCATCTACGCTTCTCTCAGCGTTGCAGTCGTCGCGGTAGCGGCACTCTTTCGTCTGCTCGGAAACGTATACGAGCATACCGTCTTCTCGCACGGCACCTACGTTATAATGACGACGCTCGGCGTATGCTGCTTTCTTGAATGTGTGGTATTTGCGCTTCTCGGTCTGTTTTTTGCTCTTTCATTCGTATTGAGCTTTGCATCGCTCTTTCTCGGTGTTCTTATGCTCGTGTTGCGGCACGTTCTCTCGGAGGCTACGAGCATCAAGGAAGAAAACGACTATACCGTGTGAGGTGAGTATATGATAACGGTAAATCTCGACGTAATGATGGCAAAAAGGAAGATGTCGCTCGGTCAGCTCTCCGAGCGCGTAGGCATAACTCTTGCAAATCTCTCTATACTCAAAAACAATAAAGCAAAGGCGATCCGCTTCTCTACCCTGTCTGCAATATGCGAGGCTCTCGACTGCAAGGTAGAGGACGTTATCGAATACGTCCCCGACGACAACTGAAAAAGGAGGTTATATCTATGAACACAGATCAAAGCGTAAACACGACTATATCTAACGCCGATACCCCCGACAAAGACCCCCTCACCGGCACTGAATACGCACTATCTGACACCGTGTTGTCGGCTGTGCTGTTTCTTCTTTCATTTATACTCATCCGCTCAATGCCCTTTGCAAGTTATCCGCTCGGCACTCTCTTCGTCGGCACTGCATTTTTTACTTTCTCCCTGATTTTTTTGAAAAGATCGGGCGCCCCGGTCTTTTGCGGTGCAGCAACCCTTTTTCTGATACTCGGAGTACTCTTTTCTGTCGCTCCGGTGTTCTCCTCAAACGCGTTCGTCCGAACAGCGTGTACTCTGCCCTCCGTCCCCTGCTTTATGCTTTACGTTTATTTTGCAAAACGCAACGGCACCGGCAAAGCGGTCGGAAACTATATAGTCTACGACTCTGCAAGCGCGTTTTTGTCCTATCCTTTTACTAAAGGAAAAAACGGCTTAAAAGCAATATTCTCTCCCCTCAAGGACGGAAAGTTCAAAAACGTCGGAACGCATATCGGATATATCTTCTTCGGTCTTGCGCTTGCCATAATACCGAGCGTATTCGTCCTTATCAACCTCTCTTATGACAATAAATTTACAAAGTTGCTTTCCGACGTACTGTTTTTCGACAACTTTTTCTCTGTACTCGGCTATGCTGTAAGCGCATTCTTTGCAATACCGCTCTCACTTTACCTCTATTCCGCATTTACGGGATACGAAAAGTCCAAGAGTGACGAGCAGCGAGAAAAAACGCGCAACTCTTATATCAAAAACGGAGAGCTGAAGCGTACCCTGCCCGCTCTCACGGCGGTCAGCGCCTGCATCCCTCTCATCTTTTTGTACGTAGTTTTCTTCGTTGCTCAATTTGAGGATTACACGCTCGCCTTCAGAAAGCTCCTGCCCGAAGATACTATCTATTCGGAATACGCGCGCAATGGCTTTTTCGAGCTTTGCAGAGTTGCGGGGCTCAACGCCTTTATCATCTTTATCACCGACGTTCTGGTAAAGAAAAATAACGAAAAACCGCCTATACTGCAAAAGATATGCTCCGTCGCCCTCAGCGTCTGCTCGCTCGTGCTCATCTCTACCGCAATGGCAAAGATGATGCTCTACATCGACGCCTACGGTATGACGCAAAAGAGGATATTCGTATCTCTGTTTATGATATTCCTTGCGCTTGCCTTTATCTTTGTCATCATAGCGCAGTTTGTTGTGCGTCTGAAAATGAGCTGGGTATGCATACTGCTGGGTGCTGCCTTCCTGCTTTTCTGTTCTTTTGCAAATATAGATGCACATATCGCTTACTATAACGTAAACGAATATATGAGCGCAGACAATAAAGACTTCGATTTTGTATCCACGCATGATTACGGAGAGGCGGCGCTGCCTGCACTCGCCACACTCTATGAAAGCGACAAAGCAACAGACTCGGACAAGGTATTGATCAGACTTATCGCATCACAAGTCCGCGCAGACCATGAAAATGAAAACTCGCTCTTTCGCTTCAGTATACCTTCCCATAAAGCCGATGAGGCTCTGAAAATAATATTCGGGGAACAAGCCGATTGATTTTTACAGCTTTTAGTTATAACTAAAAAAGCGGAAGAAAACAGAATATGAAAAAAAGCGGTCGGAGCTTACGCGATTTCCGACCGCTTTTTGTTATTCATTATTCAATGTCTGTTGATTTTTGAGCCTCGAGAGCATCCTGCTCGTCCGTTTCTTTTGCTACGAGTATGAACGCGAAGCTAAGTAAAAACACCGTCGGAAACGGAGTGAATATTCCCGTATCGGTTATACCCGACATCAAAGCACCGACGTACATAAGCCCAACGAGCCAGCCAAACGACGAGGGGCGTTTGAATATCAGCATCACCCTGCTGTAGAGCTGATACATATACGCAACGATACCGAGAATACCGAGACTTCCTATTATCTGGCAAACGAAGTTGTGATACCAATGCATCTCAAACTGTGCGGGCATATAGCAATCTTCATTTCCCGTATATCCAAGACCGCGTCCGAAGATGGGATTTGATAAAAAGTCCTTGACCGAGCGTCGCATCAGCTCAAAGCGCGACTCATTGACGTTGATAAAATTACCCGAGCCGAAATCCTCCGTCAGTCTCTCAACGTACGAGTCGAGAATATCACCGAGTGAGAAAACGAGCACAGTCAGCAAAACGACGAAAACAACGGCGTAGAGCCACTTTCTCTTTTTGACCGTAGCTATAAAGAAAAGCATACAAACTATAAACTGAGCCGTACCGAAAAGTAACCCCATACGAGAGCCGGAGAGTATGCAGCTGGCGTAGATGAGAACTCCGCCGAGCAGAAATACGGGCTTTTCCTTTGAACAATAAAAAGCAAACGGCATTGCAAGGAAGAAATAGGATACGGCAATATTGCGCAAAGGGTTATGATCGATATTCTCGCCTATCGGCAAAGAAGCCGTTGCCTCGCTCAGTCCAAGCAGATAATAAACTATCAAAACGAAGGCAAGCACCATTCCCGAATCACAAAGAGCGCGTATGAACTCTCTGCGTGTAGACTCGTTATCCGAGCCGTCGAACAGTACGGAAAAGAAGGCACAAAAGCCTACCATTCCAAAGCCGAGGAAAAATACGTAATAGAGATTTCCAATAGCAAAATATTCCTTTGCACTTATCGAAAACGCACCGCCGAGCGTGAGCGCAACGCTGACGCAAAGCATAGAAATAAACGCCGAGTTTTTTCTGAGCTTCTTTTTATTTCGGACTACGTTGTATATCATAGCCGTAAACAGAGGAATTGCGCAGAGAAGAAGCGGATAAACGCAACTCAGATCTCCCCCCGCCGCATTCATCATCGTAACGACGATAAAGAGGATGGGATAGAATACTCTGTCACAATCCTTCTCAAAAAAGAACTGCAGAGTCAATATCAAAGCCATGATCGCCGCCGCGACAGCCTCCATATCGGAGAATATACCGACAACGGACAAAATTATAAAAACGAAATAATAAGCTCTGCCGTTAAAGAACCGATGCAGCAACGCCGCAGGTCCTTTGTTTGAAAGTGACATAACAAGCTCCCTTACGAAAAGAATACTCCGCACGCGGCACACACCGCGGCAAAGCCTTTATAACAGCCAGATGACCGCCGCCACGGCCCCGTATATCAACGTCCATATCACAGCGGCGCTGCCGACGAATACCATAATAGCGGTGTGTTGTGTTTTGTGTCGGATACCGAGCATGGTAAGAAGCATACACAGTCCACCGCCCATAAGAGCAAGCGCGCAGAGAGTACGCTCTCTGATCCTCTCAACTCCGGGATGTTTTGACGCAGTTTTGTCGTATATACATACGACGACACTGATCGTCGATATTAAAGCCATATAAGTAAAAAACAATATCTCACTCAATTTTCTATACCCGTACAGATGATTTTTGTTTATATGCGGAAACTCCTCCGCCGTAATATCAACGGCAAAAGAGCGTTACTTGAAAATATTTTACCATATCATATCTCTTTTTGCAAGTAAAATATATTTCGTAAAAGGTTTTTTGGGAAAACTTTTTCGTCGATCGGTGGCGGTGAGAGCAAAAAACAGCGGCAAATGCAATCTCATTTGCCGCTGCTGTCGTGATCATTTAAAGCAAACCGTAAGCCAAGTGCTCTTGTCGGTCATATCTGCACCCGTTAGGGTATCTCTGTCGCTCTTTTGATTATTATCCGTATTCGACATAGCTGCGAAAAGACGTATATCTCCGTCAACTCCGCACGATACTGCGGGAATACTTACCTCCGCGCTGTATCCAAGGTCTATATCATCACCGTATTTGTCCGTCGCGTTTACCTTCGCGGCAAACTCAATGCCCGAAGCGTCAGCCTTTGAGAACTTTGACCCGTCAAAGTAATCAAACTGCGTCACACCGTCGATTCCGAGTGTCAGTCTGTAATAGCAATTATCGGACTTGCCCGAAAAATAAAGCGATACGGTATCGTAAGAGGAATCAAGATACTCATCAAGACGGTCTACCGCAAAGGTTAGCTTACCCGAATTCAAGGTAGCGCGTACGCTTGCCTGCGCCTGTGACTCGCTGCCGACGAACGCCGCATCAGCGCGTCCGTTCCACTCGGAAGTATCTCCGTCAGAGTTAACGTCAAACGACTCCGAGAAAAGAGTGTGATTGAGATTGAGCTTTCCGTAGGTGAGCGTATGCTCCGTTCTTGATATGGTTACCTTTTTAAAGGTCTCGCCGATACCGAGCACGGTATGTGCCGAGAGCTTTTCAAGTGCTCCCCAATACGAGTTCGATATATCCTCAAAGGGCATAGTATCCGACTTTGAATACACCTTGCCCGTACTGTCTATCATTCTGTACGCAAGCTCATTGGATCTGGTATACGCGCACACTATCTCGCCCGAATCAAACTGCATAAGATAAGGGGCCGCTCCCGTCCACGCGTTCGTTATCTTCTCTCTCGGACCCACCTCGTTTTTCGAGAGAGGGGTCGCCCAGTTATCAGCCGAATAGGAAAGCGTTATACGGTAATTTCCGCTCTTGTCAAGGCGCGTCTCGAGCGCAAGCATTATCTTGTTCGTTCCGAGCATCTGTATGCCGACGGGCATCTGGTCGGAATAGAGCTGAATACCTCCTGACACTCTCGTTGCCGTCTGTGAAACTATCTCAGCGTCGTAGGGCTTCGATATATCCGCGCTCCAGCTCTGCCCTCCGTCAAAGGAACGGATCAGCGCGGTACCCGTGCTCGCATCTGCCGCCGCTTGCTTGTAGTAGCAGGTCGTATTGGTAAAGTACACCTGCACCTCACCCGAGGAAAGCTGCATTGCGTACGGCTCCCAGGTAGTACCCGTATATATCTGCTTTTCCTCTGACCAGCTCTTTGCGTTGTCAGAGCTCTTTTTCATCATTATTCCGTTTTTCTCGGGATGAAGGTCATAGTCGCTGCCTACTCTGAAGGAGCATACGGCGATGATGTCACCGTTATCAAGCACGACGGCGTCGCAGGTCGCGTACATTCTGTCTGCGGACTTATCGTAAACAAAGAGCTCCGTCGGCTCCGTCCACTTGCGCAGATCCTCCGAGCATTTGTAGTATATGGTATTTCCGTGTTCTCCCTCCTGATAGAAGAGAACGTATCTGCCGTCCTTCATCTGTTTGAGTCTCGGATAATACACCGTAGACGTAGCGAGATCTCTGAAGCCAAGCTCCGTCACCGATCTGTAGTCAAGCTCAAGGTCGGCGTATTGAGAGCCGTCCGTGTGCGACAAAACGGCTTTGTCGTAAAAAGTCATATCGTAAAACGACGGTACAACGTAATCGGGCGCGGGATTGGTGACGCTCGGTTGTACTTCCCCCGTGTCGACCGAAGTGCTCTCTGTGTCGCTGACGCTATCCGAGCTCGTATCGGTTGCCGTCTGTCCCCCACCGCAAGCAAAGAGCATCGCAGCACAAAGGCATGCGGACAAAAATAGTAGCAATCTTTTTTTGTTCATATCGGCGTATTACTTTCTCAGTGACTCGTACTGCTCATTTATATCATCGATCATTTCCTGGCTCGGTCCCTGGAATGACTGGTATCTCGACGCAAAGTTATTAACTCCCGTCGTGAGAAGTGCAGTGAGATTTGCCGCGATCGTTGAGCTTGAGCCTACTTTGTAGTATATACCAACGTCAAAAACTCTCGAGGAGAAGATGATATCGAGCATCTCGATACTCTCGTCGTCTCTTACCTGACGGCCGATGAGCGTGTCGTCGTAGTAAGCGGGAGTTACCGTCTTCTTTGACATATACGCCATATCCTCAACGATATGGCTTACCATCTTGATATCGGGGTGGATAGCCTCGATACACATCATCTGTGAGTGAGTAGCACTGATGTAGTGACCGTAATCAGACTGAGTCGTCGTGAACTTGGGGTAAGGGATTATACCGAAAACGGTAGCAGAGTCACGGTGCTTGGGTACTGTCGTAAAGAGCGTGGTATAGAACAGAGCCTGATTGTTATCAAAGATCGTCTTTCTCACCGCGTCGTACTCGTTCTGAGAGTTTCTCATCGAGTAATTGTAGGTCGTCTCCTTGTCATAGAAGAGAGACGTGTACGCGTCCATCAGGTTGACTGTCGTCGCATTGTAAATGGTGAGCGAAAGGTAACCGTGCTCGTTTGTCGTAGCAACTCTCTGACGTGAAGAATGGAGTGCCTGATGGATAACGTCGTTCCAGGTCAGAAGTCCGTATCTGTCAAGGTCGGTGTTCTCATCCTTACCGTCAAGGTTTGAGTTTGCAGCCTTTGCATACTCCTTGAAGGTATCAAAGTACCACTTGTCCTGATCTACGAGCTCGTAGGGAGAGGTGAGCTCCAGCGTCTCTACGATGTCCTTATTGAACATTATCATGTGCGTGCAGATGTTGTCAACAAAGCTTATATCGCCCGTCGTAAAGAACTGTACGCCGTTGATAGAGAGATCCTCATTAGCCTTCTGGTCCCACCACGACTTTGAAAGGTCTATGTAATCGGTAGCGTTGAGATCGGCCAGGTGCAGACCGAGCGCGAGCTGCGCCGCGTCGTACGTTCCTACCATACAGAGATCGTACTGACACTCACCCGCATAGTAGTCCTCGTATACTCTGTCGTAACCGGGGCCGTCACCGAATGAAGTACCAAAATCGGAAACGCTCGATATTTTCACTCCGTACTTTTGCTCTATCATCGCGTTTCTCTGCGTGATAGCGTTGTTTACCTGCTCGTAGGAGCCGTCGTTTTCGTCAATATCAAAGTCGCTGTAATGAAGCGTTCCCGCAACGAGAACGACAAAATCCCTTCCGTCGTATCTCACGCCATCGGGAATGTCGGGCAACTCCTCGGTCACGACGTCCGTATCCTTTGCGTCCGTATCCGCACTCGACGTGTCTGCGGGCGTCGTGGATGCGCATCCGCACAAAAGTCCGAACGTCATCAGCACTACCAACAATATACATATTATTTTCTTCATATTTCCCTCCATAGTTTACGTTATTCGGGTAGAATATCACAAGTATATAATATCAGCAAGCAAAAGTGTTGTCAACTGTTTTTGCACCTACACAACATCATAACTACAAAAACAAACATTTTATCAAAAAAAGAAGCGGCTTTCACCTGTCACAAAAACAGATGAAAGCCGCTCTCCGTTATACTTTTTTCATTTTACCAACCGATCGATCCGCTAAACGAATATTCTTCATCGTACCAATAATCGTCCTTGGTGTAATAATCGTCTGTGCTCGGCTCTTTTTCGATAAGAAACATTTCGAGCGTCTCTTCGTATTTCTTGTCAACAAAAAGTATCAACATAGCGCTATCCACCTTGTACTCGTCACCTACCACCTCGCAGCTGTATGAAATACTAAGCACGAGCACAAGCTTGTCGGGTGAATAGTCCCCCGACTCTCGCACAAGAGTTTCAAACAGTTCCATCAACGTTAGATCATATCTCCGAGACACCTCGTTGTCAAACCATTGCCTGTCGATCGTCATTATTCTTCCATCCGGAGAATAGCAATGTGACGATACCGACAAAGAGCGATGCACGTTGTCGAGTGTTCTGTCATAAGCAACGTCCTTGCTCGTGGTATATATATCCTCCGCAAAGACGTCAAAGAACTCAAGCACCATCTTCTCGTTTGTCAGTTTACTCATCGCATCCCCCTCCTTGCCGTTTGAGCGGTAGTCATTTGACTCCGAGTTTGAGAGAAGAGTGGATAGCAACGAGAGCGTGTTTGGCGTTTTTTCGCTGATAATACAGGTAAACTCCGACTTTTTGAAGTTCTCGCTGATACCGAACGTTATCTTGTACTTGTAGATCACGTTGCCGTTTTTGATATCTCTTCTTTCATCCATCGAAAGTCCCGTATATTCGTTATAAAAGGAGCTATAGATGCTATGCAGATCCTCATCGGAAAGACCGCGCGCATAAGGATAGCTCGCGATGCTCTCGGGCTTTGGTATTTTCAGATATGCGAGAGCAAACTCATCTGTGGAAGCCGCCGCATCGAGCATCTTCGTATAGTCGGTTTCACTTATCTTGAGCTTTCTCGAGATGCTCGTGCCGTTTTTGAGCTTGATGTGAACCGTAAACTTGTTGTAACGGGTGGACTCTGCTTTTCCTCCGACACCGTCGGCATAGATCCGCGTTCTGTCAAAGGTACCGTCCTTCACGCTCGCAACCGAAAATTCTATTGCGTCCGCTATATACTTATTGACAGTTTCGTCCTTGATCTTTACGTTTGCGCAGTTTTCGTTTTCGTAGGCGTCGGGATCATAATATTCAAGCGTCCCCTGCACGACTTCGGGGATCCTAACGTATTCTATATCCTCGGCATCGGGTGTGTTGGCAAGCACGCTGAAACCGCCAAAAGCAACGCACGCGGCGTACCCTCCCGCAATAAAGAGCAGTATCGGCAAAAATATAGCCGAGGTGAGCATACTTTTCGGAGATCTGGTCGTGATCAGCTCGTAGAGGAAATAGGTGAGCATAGTAAAGACGAACATCGTCAAAAACAGTCCCGCGCTCATTACCCCAGCAAAGCAGAGGCTCACAAAAAGCAGTATGATAGGCGTGGTAAACGCAAATCTGTAAACGTGCTGAAGCGCCCTTGACGGTGCGCTCTTAGACGCCATCTCGCTCCTTCTCAGCTTGTAGATCACACCGCCGAGAACAAAGAGAGCAAGCGTCACGACGAACGTGTAGATATAAAGAGGCACATCGGTAAAGAACGATGCGTCAAACGTACCGCAGAGGATCGCTATCGGGAGATTGAATGAAATATTCAAGAATCTCGCAAGCGTATCACCCGCTACCCATATCGGAGCCATCGTGCTGACGCTCCAGGAAACGAGCGAGCATACTATCCTCACCAAAGACAAGAGGAGTATATAGATAAACAAATTCGACGATTTAGTTCCCGTCAGCGCCTTTGCGACTGTCATAAAGCTCATAAGAAACGCGCAGGCGAGAAATACCGCGAAGATGAGAAGCGGAACGGATGAGATACTGATGGTAGTATACGGACTCACCCACCAAAGCACCGCCGAAGCTCCGACACAGAGGACGATGATGCCGAGGCACCAGGTCAGCGCAGCGAGAGTAAAGGAGACGTACACCGTCTGTCTTTTGTATGGGATAGCGTGGTAAAAGTCGGATTCCTTTCTCGAATTGAGATACGAGAACATTCCGTCAATAAACGACGGAGCGAAAAGAAGCATAAGATAAACGGGAACGCACATCAGTCCTATCGTGACGTATTCCTCCGTAAATTCGCCCGTCAAGACCTCGGATATTCCCTCCTCCATAAAGGCAACCGTCGTAACGAGAACGGGGATAAAAGCGCTGAGGGTAACGGTCACTATTGCCGAGAGTATGCCTAACAGCTTTATCTTCTTCATTCCCTCGAAATAAAGGCGTCGGTTAAACAGATCTTTCATCGTTCCATCCTCCTTACATCAATATATTTTTGAAGGCGTAGCCGAGCGCCTCCATCTCGTATATAAACACCTCTTCAAGTCCGAGCGGGAGCACGTCGATAAAGAGCGGAGACATAGCACCAAGCCGCGCCTTGACCTCTTCCCTGTCTCCTCTGACGATAAAGCTCGCAACAGAGCCCATCTGCGTGTAGCTGAGCATATCTATACCGACGAAGTCCTCCTTCGAGTATGGATGCGGGAATGCTATCTGAACCTTGAAAAGCGAGGTCTTGAGATTCTGTATATCCGACTCAAATACGATACCTCCCTTGTGCAGGAGTGCGAGCTGGTCGCAGGTATCCTCAAGCTCACGAAGCGAGTGCGAGGTGATGATCGTCGTCGTATTTCTCTCCATTACGTCGTTGTATATGACCGTCTTTACGAGATTTCTCATTACGGGATCGAGTCCGTCAAAGGTCTCGTCAAAGAACAGATACTGCGGCATCGTGCTGAGTCCGAGTATCGTAGCCGCCTGACGCTTCATTCCCTTTGAAAAGGTGTTGAAGTTCGCCTTCGGATTTAGCTTGAAGGTGCTGGTCAGATTATAAAAGCGCTCGTAAGAAAACTGCGGATATATCGCCTTGTAGAACGCCGCCATCTTGTTCATATTCGATTGCGGAAGGAAGTACAGCTCGTCGGGTATATACACTATCTTGTTCTTGGCTATCGGATTTTCGTACACGGGCTCACCGTCGATGGTGATGCTTCCGCGTGCGGGCTTGTAAACTCCCGATATGAGTCTTAAAAACGTGCTTTTTCCCGCTCCGTTTGAGCCGACCATTCCGTATATACATCCGCTCGGAATGTTACAGTTGAGATCCTTTAACGCTTCAAAGTCGTCGAATTTCATCGTTACGTTGCTTGCACTGATCATTTTAGTTTTCCTCCTTTTCTTTTCCGTATATCTTGTCAGTCTCTGAGATAATATCATCGTACGCCACACCCGCGACATACAGCTCCTGCAGAAGAGCCGAAAGCTCCCCGAGCCGTCCCCTCATCCTGAGCCTGATAGTCTCGACCGCTCCCTCTCTGACAAAGCTGCCTCTGCCGACTATCGTGCAGATGACGCCCCGTCTCTCCAGCTCCGCAAAGGAGCGTTGTATGGTATTGGGATTTATAGACAGAAGCATAGAAAGCTCCCGCACCGACGGTATTGAAGAACCCTCTCCGAGCATACCGAGCAGTATATTCTTTTCAATTCCGTCGATTATCTGCTCGTATATCGGAATATTGCTGTATTTGTCTACCGTGAGCATCCGTTCACCTCCGAATCACGCAAGTGTATTATGTGTATTAGTACACTTATAATTTATCACGTCCCGCCACTGTTGTCAAGTGCTTTTTTAAAATTTCACCGCGTCCGTCAAGCGCTGCACCGAAAAAGCAAAAAGTGCCGGGGTGGCGTAGGAGAAGAAGCGGAGTTTTTGTTGACTTTGTGCTCTTTCTATGGTAGAATAGATCATTAACTTTCACACGAAAAGGAGGTGCGCCGTATGCAAGTCAGCGGAAAGTTCATAAAAAAGCAAATGACCGCCCTGCGTCCGATATTGTCGGGGGCTTCTCTTGAGCTGTCAAGAAAAGGACAGGACAAGCTCGGTGAGCTTTTACGTTATACGAGAAGAAAAGACGTACTGCTTGATTTCAAGAATTTTTCAGGCTTCAAGGCGGCGTTCATAACTCCGAAAGACCACACGCGAGAGGGCGTCATTCTCTACCTTCACGGCGGCGGATACACCTGCGGGTCTCTCGACTTTTCTCTCGGATTCGGCTCGGTGCTTGCCTCCGAGACGGGAATGACGGTATTTACCATAGCCTACCGACTTGCCCCCGAAAACCCCTACCCTGCGGCGCTCGAGGATGCGGCGGAGGCGTATAAATTTCTCATATCCGAGGGCTACCGCCACGACAGGATAGTGCTGTGCGGAGACAGTGCGGGCGGCGGTATGGCTTATTCGCTCTGTCAGATACTGAAAGAACAAAACGTCCCGCGCCCCTGCGGTATCATCGCCATCTCTCCCTGGACTGACCTGACCGCAAGCTCCCCCTCCTACGAAGAAAACGAAAAGCGCGACCCATCTATGACCAAAAAGAAGCTCGCGTATTTTGCAAAATGCTATACCGAGGGACGCACGACGCTCACCGACCCCCTCGTTTCCCCTCTTTTTGCCGACCTCGGTGCTATGCCCCCCTCCCTCATTTTTGCGGGAGGAGACGAGATAATGCTCGGAGACTCAACTCGTATGCACGAAAAGCTGCTCGAGTCGGGATGCGAGTCTACCCTCGTCGTGACCGAGGGCATGTGGCACGGATACGTGCTATACTGCGTCAAAGAAAACAAGTCCGATTTCACTCATATAAACAACTTCCTCAAAAAGATTCTCCCTTACGAGAGAAAGCTCCGTTGGCTGCGTCTTGATAACGCGGCAAAAATATACCCCGCCGCAAGACGCCGAAACTGGTCAAACATATTCAGACTCAGCGCCTCCTTTACCGAAGAAATAGACCGCACGGTAATGCAGTCGGCGCTTGACGTCACTTGCCGACGCTTTCCCTCCGTTGCGGTAAGACTGCGCAGAGGTATATTCTGGTATTATCTCGAGGAGCTGCCGATAGCACCCGAGCTTGCAGACGAGCTGTGCTTCCCCGTAGCGCCGATGTCTAGAGAGCAGATAAAGAAATGCGCCCTGCGCGTTATCGTATATAAAAACCGCGTAGCCGTTGAATTTTTCCACGCACTCACCGACGGCACGGGCGGTATGCTCTTCTTAAAGACTCTGTGTGCGGAGTATATCCTGCAAAAATACAACAAAGCCGTCCCCTGCACCGACGGAGTGCTCGACCGTCTCGAGCCGCCTCGCGACTCGGAGATGGAGGATTGCTTCTTGAAATATGCCTCAAACGTACCGAAGAGCCGCGCGGAAAACACCGCCTACAAGCTCCCGGGTGGTACTGAGCGCAACGACGTTTCCTACAATCTCACATACAAGATAAATACGGCAGAGCTGCTCGGAAAAGCAAAGGAGCGAGGCGTTACCCTCACGGCGTATATGACGGCGGTGCTTATGGGCGCGATATGCAATATACAAAAAGAACACGTCAAAAACCCCGCACGATACAAGCCGATAAAGGTACTCATCCCCGTAAATCTGCGCTCCTTCTTCCCATCGGACACCGTGCGCAACTTTGCGCTCTACGTAACCCCCGAGATAAATCAAAAGCTCGGTGACTGGACGCTTGACGAGTTGTGTCAGAATATCCACCACCAGTTAAAGATCCTCATTACCGAAAAGGAGATGCGCTCCCGTATTACAACGAACGTCAACAGTGAAAAATCACTGCTGGTCAAGATAATGCCGCTTTTCATCAAGAACATCGCAATGAAGGCGGTATACGATCTTGTCGGAGAGAGAAAGAGCTGTCTTACCCTCTCAAATCTCGGAAACGTAAAGCTCCCTGAGGAAATGAAGGAGCATATAGAAAGAATGGACTTCATCCTCGGAAAGCAGGCTACCACGAAATACAACTGCGGTATGCTGTCCTATGGAGAGACGACCTATATCAATTTCCTGAGAAAATGCGACGATCCGCTGCTCGAGCGAGAGGTATTCTACATTCTGCGTGAGGACGGAGTGACAGTTGAAGTCGAGAGTAACAACGGCGCTATCAAAAAGAATCACAAAAAGACCATTCACAAGTAAGAAAGGCAACTGATATGTACTGTATTAAATGCGGAATAAAGCTCGGCGATACCGAAAAGGTCTGCCCCCTGTGCAACACGAGCGTTTATCATCCCGATATATTTTTCGAGCCTTCCCCCGCAAACTACCCCGATAACGTACAGGAAAAGCAACGCATCAGTAAAAAGGGTGTCGTTTTCATTCTGACGATGCTCCTTGCTATTCCGATACTCACGATGCTCCTGGTCGATATCAAGTTGAGCGGAGGCGTCGGCTGGTCGGGAATATCAGCGCTTGCGATAGTGCTCGGTTATTGCTTCTTTTTGCTTCCCCTGTGGTTTAAAAAGCCAAATCTCGTCATATTCTTGCCCATAGATTTCGCATTGAGCGCAGGATATCTCTTATATCTCGATCTGTATTTTAACAAGAGCAGTTGGTTTTTGACCCTCGCCCTGCCCCTTTGCGTACTCTTTTGCCTTGTATCAACGGCGGCACTCGTGCTGCTCAAATATCTGAAAAAGGGAAAGCTCTTCGTCTGGTCGGGTATATTCTACTTTGCGGGATTGAGCTGCGTGCTGATCGAGCATCTGATATCTCTCACCTTTTCCTTTGACAAAATGTTCGTATGGTCTCTCTACCCTCTCATCGCGTGCGTGCTTTCCGCTACCGCTATACTCGTGATAGCTATCTGCAAGCCAATGCGCGAATCACTCGAAAAGAGATTTTTTATATAATAACACCTTACTGAAAAAGGAAGCTTGAATAAAGCTTCCTTTTTTATTGCCTGCATTTTAAAAGCTCCGAGCTAATATACTGAAAGAAAAAAGCAAAGCGAGGTTTTTGTATGATAGCGAGCGCACGACGACACACACTTCCCCTGCTTCTGCTCATCTTGCTATTGTTTTCGGCAGGATGCTCGGAAGACGTTAAAAGCCCCTATTCTATGCTGAGCGAGGTAAAAGAAGAGTACTCGCAGACACTCGGCAAAGTCAGCATCTTTGATTCGGAGGCGGAAGAAGGCACCGACGCGCATCTCGACACCGAGCTTGTCGGAGTTATGCTCTCGGATGACGACTCATACCCTGCCGAGATGGCGGGGGCGGAGCAATACGCCTTTTTGTGCTCGTCTGAACTCTCCGTATGCGAGGTATGGGTAGTCAAATGCTATACGAACACCTCCGCAAGAGACGTTTACGCTCTTTTTGAAAAAAGAGGCAAAATGCTCTCGGGCAGAGAGTACGACTCACAAGACGACGAAGCGTCGGTAAAAGGAATGGCGCTCAAAAGAGAGGGCAGATACGTTTTCTTCGCAGTTGCTCCTAACGGCGCAGATATCGTCCGCACCCTATGCGAAAAATGAGATAAACGCGCATAACGAGTCTCCGCACCGCACATACTAACGTTGCAAAAGGAGGCAGAAAAATGCAATTTGACAAAGAAGAATATAAAAAATACGTAAAAAAACGAGCCCCCGCCTCGCCCGTATTCAAAAACACCGCGCGGGCGTACGTCGTCGGCGGCGGAATATGTGCGGTGGGAGAGCTGTTGTATTTTCTGTTCTCCGAGACGCTGTCCATACCCGAAAAGGAAAGCGGCACGCTCGTTTCGGTCACTCTCATCTTTCTTGCGGCGTTGCTTACGGGGCTCGGCGTTTTTGACAACGTGGCAAAGTTTGCAGGCGCGGGCACGCTCGTACCGATAACGGGATTTTCAAACGCAGTCGCATCCCCCGCGATCGATACGAAATCAGAAGGCTTTATCCTCGGTGTCGGCGCTAATATGTTCAAAATTGCAGGACCCGTGATTGTGTATGGTACGGTAGCGAGTGTTGTGTATGGGGTTATTTATTGGATAACGACGTTGTTTTAACAAAAAAGCTTGCCGCTTGGCAAGCTTTTTTGCTATATCGTTTTATAACAACTTCCATTCACTTTCTTTGCTTTCTCTAACAGCAACCTGTCCGCATTTTAATTTAACCACTTTGGATATCGTAGGGTCACGATCAATGGCTTCATCAAAATCAATGATTCTTCCGTCCTTTGTTGAATGGTTGCATCCGCAGAGGAATTGCCAATCATCATCTTCATCGTGTTTTACATACAGAATGGGGTTGTTATCTTCTAAAACATGGGAACAAGTAAAGGCTACATCACCTGAAAAGTTGCTAATAGGAATATTCTCTTGAATATAAACCATTAGTTCGTTATATCGTTTTACATCATATATTCCAAATGGAGTGTTTGCAATTTTAACATCACAGCAATTCTTCTTTTTCTGTTTTGGTGATTGTTTGATAATGAGGTCAGATTGTGTAAGATTATCAATGTAATAACTTTGGCAATTTCCTGTGTTGACTAAATTTACATTGTTACCTTGAAATTCTATTTCCCAGTGTGTTTTAGAAACCAAGAATAAGCAAAGCACAAAAACAGCAAGGAATACAATCTCAAAATATAACCAAGTGATTACAGCAATTTTTAAGCCAAAAAAAGCAAAAAGAAACATTGGGATAAATGTATATATGATCGTCAGCACAGACTTGCGTGCGGTTGATTTCG
>JAZQXE010000027.1:0-7497 GCA_045632705.1 Eubacteriales bacterium
GCGTTTGATAGAAAGACAGCTTGACGCGGGGATACGGGCGCTCGTCTTTTGCGGTACGACGGGCGAGAGTGCCACTTTGACCGATGAAGAAAAGATCGAAATATTTACTTTCGCAAAAGACCTTGTTTGCGACAGGGCAACGCTGATATTCGGTTGCTCTACAAACTCACACCTGAAAACGATGAAAATGGCAAACGCCGCCTGCGAGTGTGGCGCTGACGCACTCTTGTGCGTGACGCCGTATTATAACAAGGGAACGAGCGCAGGCATTATCGCCTCGTATCGCGAGCTTTGTTCGCTTGAAAAGAGCGTCATCTTATATAACGTCCCGTCAAGGACGGGGGTAGACGTTGATACAGACCTATTGAAAAAGCTCGCACGCGAGCCAAATTTGTGTGCCGTCAAGGAATGTGCGGGAATTGAGCGTATCAGCCGCGAATGTTTTGAGTTTTCGGATAGATTAGCCGTATACTCGGGAAACGACACGGAGCTGTTACCCTCTCTTTCGGTAGGAGCCGCGGGATGTATCAGCGTAATATCCAATCTCTATCCCAGGGAAACGAGAGAGGTCTACGACGCCTTTGTGAATAGTGAAAACAAAAAGGCGCTCGCCTGCGACAAGCGACTCTTTAATATCAAGCGCCTGCTCTTTGCGGAAACGAGTCCCGCCCCCGTAAAATACGCCGTAAGCACCCTCGGACTGTGCGAGGATACCCTTCGCCTTCCTCTTGGCAGTATAAGCCGAAAATTAAAGAAAAAAATTGATGCTGAAATGAAAAAAATAAGTCAAAACATTTGACTTATCATCGAATAAAGGTTATAATGTATCTGTATAAAGAAAAAAACCTCAAACGGCATACTTTTCCGTTATATGAGAAAGGATCTACAAATGAATTCTGAAAAGAAAAAACAGCTTATGCGGACGGCTGCTGACGTGAGACTCGGTATTCTCGAGGGCACGTACAATGCCGGAAGCGGACATCCGGGCGGTTCTCTTTCCGCGGCAGACGTTATGACGTATCTCTATTTTTCGGAGATGAATATCGATCCTGCCGATCCTAAAAAGGATGACAGAGACAGATTCGTTCTTTCAAAGGGACACGCTGCCCCCGTATATTATTCGGTTCTCGCACAGCGCGGATTTATCCCCACGGAAGACATCAAGACCTTGAGAAAGCTCGATAGCTATCTGCAAGGACACCCCGATATGAAGCACACTCCCGGTGTTGATATGTCTACCGGTTCTCTCGGACTTGGCATTTCTGCGGCTTGCGGTATGGCGTTGAGTGCAAAACTGTCGGATAAGGATTATCGCGTTTACGCAATTGTCGGTGACGGAGAAAGTGAAGAAGGTCAGGTTTGGGAGGCAGCTATGTTTGCCGCTCACTACAAACTCGACAACCTTTGCGTCGTCGTTGACCTCAATGGTCTACAGATAGACGGTAAGATCACCGAAGTTATGGATCCTACCCCTCACGACAAGAAGTTTGAGGCTTTCGGTTGGAACGTATTCTATACCGACGGTCACGATTTTGATCAGATAGAAGCAGCTTTTGAGAGCGCAAAGCTTGCCAAAAACGGTAAACCGAGCGTGATCATATCAAAGTCGGTCAAGGGCAAAGGCGTTTCCTTTATGGAAGGTCAGTGCGGCTGGCACGGTAAAGCACCGAGCAAGGACGAATACGAACAGGCAGTAGCGGAGATAAACGCATACATTGAAAGGGAGGGACTGTAATGGCAGAGAAGAAGGCAACCAGACAGGCGTACGGCGAAGCTCTGGCAGAGATAGCAGAGCGCTTTCCCGACCTCGTAGTGCTTGACGCAGATCTTGCTGCGGCAACGAAGACCGAAATATTTAAAAAGGCGTGCCCCGAACGCTTTATCGATTGCGGTATAGCAGAGGGCAATATGATGGGAGTTGCGGCAGGACTTGCTTCCGCCGGCAAGATCCCCTTTGCCTCCAGCTTTGCTATGTTTGCGGCGGGCAGAGCTTTTGAGCAGGTAAGAAACATTATCGGCTATCCTCACCTCAACGTCAAGATAGGTGCGACTCACGCAGGTTGTACAGTTGGCGAGGACGGCGCAACGCATCAGTGTAACGAGGATATTGCACTTATGCGCACCATTCCCGGTATGGTAGTCATCAACCCCTCTGACGCCGTTGAGGCGAGAGCGGCTGTTATCTGGGCGGCTGAATACGTAGGTCCCGTTTATCTTCGATTCGGAAGAGCAAACGTACCTACCTACAACGATATAGAAACCTACAAGTTTGAGATGGGACGCGGAGTTACTCTTGCCGACGGCAAGGACGTGACTATCGTTGCAAGCGGTATTACCGTACACATCGCACTTGAAGCGGCAAAGCTCCTCGGGGAGCAGGGCATCAGCGCGAGAGTCATCAATATCCATACCATAAAGCCGATAGACGAAGATATCATCGAAAAGGCTGCGCATGAAACGGGCGCTATCGTTACCGTTGAGGAGCACAATATCATCGGCGGTCTTGGATCTGCTGTATGTGACGTCGTTTGTGAAAAGTGCCCCGTACCCGTTATCCGTATGGGTATAAACGATCAGTACGGTCGCAGTGCGTCTGCAGAAAAGCTGCTTGAATATTACGGCTACACCGCAGAGAATATAGCTGAAAAGGCAAAAGAAGCAATTTCAAAAAAGAACTGACCGGTTAAAAAAAGCAAGCTTAGCTTGCTTTTTTTAAAATCCCGCAAAAAAACGTGCGCATCGGCGCGCGTTTATAGGAGATAGCTATGAAGGTATATAAAAACGTAACCGAGTTGATAGGTAAAACTCCCTTGATGGAGCTTTCAAATTACGGAAAAAAGAAGTCTCTTTCTGCGCGTGTGCTTGCAAAGCTCGAATCGTTCAACCCTGCGGGTAGCGCCAAGGACAGAGTGGCGCTCGGTATGATAGAGGACGCGGAGAAAAGAGGGCTTTTACGCGAGGGTAGTGTTATAATCGAGCCTACGAGCGGAAATACGGGTATCGGACTTGCGAGCGTTGCGGTGTCGCGCGGATACCGAGTGATACTCACTATGCCCGATAGTATGAGCGTTGAGAGAAGGCGCCTGTTGTCCGCCTACGGAGCGGAGATAGTGCTGACCGACAGTGCGGGCGGTATGAGTGCCGCAATAGAAAAAGCGGAGCAGATAGCAAGAGAGACACAGGGCAGCTTTTTGTGCGGTCAGTTTTCCAATCCCTCAAATCCGCAAGTGCATCGTGAAACGACGGGTCCTGAAATATGGGAGGATACCGACGGACAGGTTGACGTTTTCGTCTGTTGCGTAGGCACGGGCGGAAGTATAACGGGTGTTGGTGAATACCTGAAAAGTAAAAACGAAAACGTAAGGGTAGTAGCCGTCGAGCCGAAGTCCTCACCGCTTTTATCAGGAGGCGTTGCGGGTGCTCATAAAATACAGGGTATCGGCGCCAACTTTATACCGGAGGTCTTAAACCGGAACGTTTACGACGAGGTCATCTGCGTCTCCGACGAGGACGCGTACTCTTGTGCGCGAGAGATAGCGCGTTTGGAGGGAATACTCGTCGGTATAAGCTCGGGCGCGTGCGCGTGTGCGGCGGCACAGATAGCAAAGAGGGATGAATTTAAGGGAAAGACGATAGTCGCGCTTTTCTCCGATACGGGAGAGAGATATCTCTCGACCTCCGTTTTTGATGATTGAAAGGAACAGAAAAATGAAAAAGATTGCCAGCTTTACGGTCGATCACGATAAACTTACCAAGGGAATGTACGTCTCCCGTATTGACGGAGATTGTATTACCTACGATATAAGAATGAAGGTGCCAAACTCAGGCGATTATCTTTCTGCGAGTGAAGCACATACGATAGAGCATATCTTTGCGACTTACGCACGCAATTCCGAGTATTCCGACAACGTCATATACGTCGGCCCTATGGGATGCCGTACGGGATTTTATCTCATCGTGCGTGATAACGTGAGCCACGAGAACGCAATTGACCTCGTCAGACGCTCGATGCGCTACGTGGCAGATTTTGAGGGTGAAATACCGGGTAACAAGAGAAAAGAATGCGGCAACTATCTCGACCACGATCTGACGAGAGCAAAAGGCACCGCACTTGATATGTGCGGCGTGCTCGATGAGTGGACGGTTGAAAAATTAAAATACGAATAACGACGAAAAAGGATGTAAAAGCGGGAGCTTTTACATCCTTTTTTTATATTATTTGTGATTGTATCTTGTTCATTTCAGCATATATTCCGCCAAGAGCTACGAGCTCGTCGTGCGTTCCGCGTTCGACTATCTTACCCTCTGATATAACGAGTATCATATCAGCGCCTCTTACGGTAGAGAGGCGGTGTGCGATAGCGAATATGGTGTGCTTGCCGCTTATAGCGTTTATCGCCTTTTGTATCTGCATCTCCGTTGCAACGTCTACCGATGCCGTTGCTTCATCGAGGATGATGATGGGAGAACGGCGAAGGATGGCGCGTGCTATTGCGACTCTTTGCTTTTGTCCTCCCGAGAGGCGCAGACCTCTTTCGCCGACTATCGTATCGTAGCCGTTAGGCATATTTATGATATCTTCGTGGATATTAGCCGCCTTTGCAGCCGCTACCACGTCTTCGTGAGTTGCTCTCGGATCTGCGTATGAAATGTTTTCTTCGATGCTTCCGTTAAAGAGGAAGGTATCTTGAAGAACGGGGGAGATATTTGAACGTAGCTCGGTGAGAGAAACGTCCTTTACGTTCTTTCCATCTATATAGATATTGCCGCTCGTCGTATCGTAGAAGCGTGATATAAGCTGCGTCAGCGTCGTCTTGCCTACGCCCGTAGGGCCTACGAGCGCAACCGTCATTCCGGGAGTAGCTGTAAAGCTGATATTATTCAATACCTCCGCACCCTCACTGTATGAGAAGTTTACGTTTTCAAATCTTACCTCACCCGCAACTTTCCCCAGAGAAGCGGGATCGCTCGTTTCTTTTATTTTTGACTCGGTGTCGAGAATGAACATAACTCTCTCTGCGCTTGCGAGTGCCTGCTGGAGATTTTCGAGCATCGTAGCGAGACTTGAGATCGGCGCATAGAAAAGACTCAGGTACAGAACGAAGCTCAATATATCTTCCGTGCTGATACTCTGCGTGGTTGAGAGATATCCGCCAAATCCTATAATGATGACGGTACCGAGAGAGGATAAAAATTCAACGCTCGGATGGAAAAGCGCACTTTTTTTGAGTGCCGCAAGCACCATATCTATGTGTGCCTGGCTTATTACTCTTACGTTTTCGCCTTCAAATCCCTCACGACCAAACGACTGTATCTCGTGGATACCCGAGAGATTGTCCTGTATCTTGCCCGATAGCTCACCTTGCTTTTTTTGTGCCGTTCTGAACATCGGACGTATCTTGTTTATAAATACCCACCCCATGAACAGTATCAGAGGGATAGGCGCGCAGCTTACGATAGCGAGGGTAGGATTGATGCTCAATAGGATAACGAGAACGCCGACGAACGTCACTACGTTCGTCATCATATCGGGGATTATATGAGCGTATAAAAGCTCAAAATCCTTGGTGTCCGTTATGATTCGGCTGAGAATGTCACCCGTCTGCTTGTCGTGAAAAAAGGAAAGATCGAGTGCCTGAACCTTTTGGTAGGTCTTGCATCTTATGTCACCGACGAGATTATGTGCCGCCTTGTGCGCAAGATAATTTGACAAAAATCTAAACAGTACTCGGAGCAAATATAGTCCGAGCAATGAAAGCGCCAAAAACAATACGACGTTGAGAGTGTTTGAATCGACTCCCGAGTCGATCAGCGACGTTGCGTAGGAGAGAAGACGAGGTGCCGCGAGATTGACGCCCGTCAGAGCAAGCGTACATAAAATAGCTATCACGTAGTAGCTTTTATATTTTACGGCGTGTCTTGATAGTCGCAGTATGGTTTTCATTATTACCTCCTTACAGTATTTGTGTTTATTCGTTTATATTTTAACATATTTTCTTCGCTATTTCAATGATTGCATAGAATTATTGTTGATTGTTCGTTAGTTTTTTGATACAATAACGTAAAAGAGGTGAGCACATTGAAGCAGAAAGATAAAATAGAAAAATACAACGGCATACTTCTCAGAAAATTGAGCGTGTTTTTAAATAACGAGCCTGATCTTATAAAGGAAGAAAAAATAACCGAGATAGCGCGTCAATGCTCGCTTGACAGAGAGTGCGCCTATATGTATATGCTCGCCTCCGCCCTGTATCTCGACGTTGCAAACGACAGGGAAGACGCCGAGATGTTCCGCCTCTATTTTCCCGATATGGTTTTTGAGCTTGACGCAGGTGAGTACGAGTGCGACTCGTATATGCTTGAAATACTCGTACCGAGCGTAAAGCTCGGTTCGTGGGAGCTTTGTACGATGCATTACGCTCCGTACGAGGCGTTCGTCTTTGATGATTTTAAATATACCGACGACGGACGCGTCATAGCGCAGATAGGTTATTTCCCTCGTAGATACGATTATCCGTGTGTCAAGCACGACGGCAGAGAATGGATGCTCATTACACCAAACGAGATCAATACGATGCGAGAACCGATATCAAGAGCAAGGGGAAAAGTTCTCACCTTTGGTCTGGGACTCGGTTACTTTGCCTTTATGGCAGCAAAAAAAGACGAGGTGGAGAGGGTAGACGTCGTTGAGATAGACGAGGAGGTAATCGAGCTTTTCGTGCGCTATATACTTCCGCAGATGGACGTAAAGGACAAGATAAACGTCATACGTGCCGACGCCTACGAATTTGCTGAGCGTGAGCTTACAGACGGCTCGTACGATTTCGTTTTTTGCGATATCTGGCACGACGCCTCAGATGGCGTCAGTGCCTATAAACGACTTAAGGAATACGCCAAAAAAGCACCCAATACCGAGTTTGCCTACTGGATAGAGAAAACACTCAAATATTATATGTAAAAAAATGACGAGGAAGATAAAACTCCTCGTCATTTTAACTTTTATTTGATTATCGTAGCGGGGGAAGTTCCTTTTACGCAGTCCTCGGTAATGACTACCTTCTTTACGTCGCTCTGTGAAGGGAGATCGTACATAATGGGGAGCATTATCTTTTCGGTTATCGCTCTCAGACCTCTGGCACCCGTCTTTTTCTCAATAGCTTCCTTTGCGATAGCGCGGCACGCCGCATCTTCAAATTCAAGCTCCGCACCGTCCATTGATATGAGCTTCTTGTACTGCTTGACAAGGGAATTTTTCGGCTTTGAGAGAATGTTGACCAGAGCCTCCTCGTCAAGAGCGTCAAGGCTTACTATTACGGGTATTCTTCCGACAAGCTCGGGAATAAGTCCGTATTTTACGATGTCGTGAGAGGTGACATCCTTATAGACCTGCGTTGAGTCACTCTCGCTTTTCGTTTTGACCGTACCGTTAAATCCGATAGATGATCTGTCCGTTCTTTGCGCAATTATCTTTTCAAGACCGTCAAAAGCACCGCCGCA
>JAZQXE010000028.1:0-3331 GCA_045632705.1 Eubacteriales bacterium
CTATCACAGACGCGATAGCTCTCACACGCCTTTTTTATCGTGAGTCTGTGCACCGTGTCGTTTAGTGCACCCGCCTCTATAAACGAGAGTGCCGCATCTCGCTGATATGCGAGTGCGGTAGCAAAATACCACGCCGCCATCATATCGACGTAATAGTCCCCTGCGGGAATTTCAGCAACGACGGAAAAATGAGCCGCGTCAAAATCCTCGGAGAGAAAATACGAGCATAGCATACCGATGCCGTATCGCACCGTATAAGTCCCCTCTGCGCGCATCCATTCACACGCCGCAGAATACAGCGCGGGCTTGTTTTTCTTAAACGCCCTCGGACGCATACTGTCGCACACCGACCAGTCGCGCACGCAGGGCAAAAACTCCTTGACGTAGCAAAGCGCCGAGTCAAAATCCACGACCGTATCTATCAAAAAAGCGTGCAAAAGCTCCTCCTCGTGATATTCGTGCTCGGTTTGAGAGAGAAACGCCTTGCGTTGCTGCTCTGTAAAGCTCCTTGCATATCTGCGCAGATACGGCACGCGCACGCCTATTACGCGGCTGCGCTCGATACCGGGCATAAGAGAAGCGGAAAAATCGGCGTAAGCGTCGTCCTTTTTTTCAAAAAGATGCGACCTTACCTCTTTGATAAAGGCGTCGTATCCGCTTTTTTCGCACTCGGTCAAATTCATTTTTCTCACCCTTCTTTTCTCTGAACGTGCTACTACTGTATCATCAGAGAGGAAATTTGTCAACACCGACACTCACGAATATGCAATTTCGATGTATAAAAAATGCATAATAGCAAAATTTCTCACCCGCAGTCCCCATTTACTTGTTAATAAAAGGTTGACAAGTATATATACTAATGTTAAAATAAATAAATACGGTGCTCGGCACCACCGCGCAAGTGCGAAGTACGGCACTTGCATATTTGCAATAAAACCGATTGGAGTTTCAAAATGACAATAGTACATCTGCTCGAAAAAAATGCACACGAGTATACGCACGACACGGCACTTGTGGAGATAAACCCCGAGATGCCCGAGACTCGCAGACTCACCTGGCACGAATACGAGCTTGTTGAACCTACTCACAAAAAAAGACATTACAGACGTGAGATAACCTGGGCGGTATTTGACGAAAAAGCAAACCGCCTCGCAAATATGCTCACGCAAAACGGTATAGGTAAAGGCAAAAAGGTAGCCATTCTCCTGATGAACAGCATAGACTGGCTCCCCATATATTTCGGAATACTGAAAACGGGCGCGCTTGCCGTCCCGCTCAACTTCCGTTATTCGTCGGACGAGATCAAGTACTGTCTTGAGCTTGCCGAGGCGGACGTACTCATTTTCGGTACGGAGTTCGTAGGACGAGTGGAAGACGTCGCAGACGAGATATCTGAAAAATGCACCCTCATCTACTTTGGTGCGGGATGCCCTGCGTTTGCCGAGGACTACAACGACCTCATCTCCGAGTGCTCGGGATCTTATCCCAAATGCACCCTCGACAAATCAGACGACGCCGCAATCTATTTCTCATCCGGCACGACGGGATTTCCGAAGGCTATACTTCACAACCACGAAAGTCTACTGCACGCCTGCGAGGTAGAAGCAAAGCACCACTCGCAGACCAAAAACGACTGCTTTTTGCTTATTCCTCCCCTTTACCACACGGGAGCGAAGATGCATTGGTTCGGCTCACTGCTCACAGGCTCAAAGGCGGTAATACTCAAGGGTACGCACGCAAAGAGCATACTCGAGGCGGCGTCGAGCGAAAAATGCTCTATCGTTTGGCTGCTCGTTCCGTGGGCGCAGGATATACTCGCCGCAATAGATTCGGGTGAGGTCGACCCCGCCGACTACGATCTCTCAAACTGGAGACTGATGCATATAGGCGCACAGCCCGTACCGCAGTCCCTGATAAAGAGATGGCTCGAGATATTCCCAAATCACCAATACGACACAAACTACGGTCTGTCCGAGTCTATCGGCCCCGGTGCCGTTCACCTCGGTGTTGAGAACGTACACAAGGTGGGTGCTATCGGAGTTGCGGGATACGGCTGGCAGATAAAGATAGTTTCTCCCGAGGGAGAAGAGGTAGCGCAGGGAGACGTAGGCGAGCTTTGCCTCAAAGGCCCCGGCGTTATGACTTGCTATTACAGAGACGAAAAGGCAACGGCGGAAACGCTCAGAGACGGATGGCTCTACACGGGTGATATGGCGATGCAGGACGAGGAGGGCTTCATCTACCTCGTTGACAGAAAGAAGGACGTCATCATCACGGGAGGAGAAAACCTCTACCCCGTACAGATAGAGAACTTCCTCGCGGCACATCCGAAGATAAAGGACGTAGCCGTCATTGGTCTTCCCGACTCGCGTCTTGGCGAGATCGCGGCGGCAATAATAGAGATAAAGGCAGATACCGAATGTACCGAGGAGGAGATCAACACCTTCTGTATGGATCTGCCCAGATACAAGCGTCCGAGGAAGATCATCTTCGCAGACGTACCGAGAAACCCCACGGGCAAGATAGAAAAACCGAAGCTGCGTAAGATCTACGGCGGAGAAGGCCTGGTAGACTCGCAGAACAGATCCTGATATCCCCCTCTTTTTCTTGAAAGGAATGATACGATGAAAAAACTGATGATAGGTAATGCGGCGGGTGCCGCAGGTCTCCACGACGGGGGCCTCGGAGTAGTATCGTGCTACCCCGGCACTCCCTCTACCGAGATAACTGAATTTCTCGCACAATACGACGATATACGCTCCGAGTGGGCTCCTAACGAAAAGGTAGCGTGCGAGGTCGCATTCGGTGCTTCCCTTGCGGGCGCGAGAAGCGCGTGCGCTATGAAGCACGTAGGACTCAACGTAGCGGCAGACCCGCTCTTTACTCTCTCCTACACGGGAGTAAACGGCGGTATGGTAATATGCGTAGCGGATGACCCCGCAATGCACTCCTCACAAAACGAGCAGGATTCGCGTCACTACGCGATAGCCGCAAAGGTACCGATGCTTGAGCCTGCCGATTCCTCCGAGGCGTACGAATTTGCAAAGAGCGCCTTTGAGCTTTCCGAGCGTTTCGACACTCCCGTTCTTCTCCGTATGTGCACGAGAATAGCCCACAGCCAGTCGATCGTAGAGACGTCCGAGCCTGTCCCCGCAACTCTGCGCGACTATGAGAAGAACCCGCAGAAGTACATAATGATGCCCGGAAACGCAATAAAGCGCCACCCCGTTGTTGAGGCTCGTACCGAGGCTATCCGTGCGTTTTCCGAGAACTGCATATATAATAAGGTAGAATACAATTCCACCGAGGTCGGAATCATCACCTCGGGAAC
>JAZQXE010000029.1:0-45731 GCA_045632705.1 Eubacteriales bacterium
GGATACTTTGGGTAGGAGCCTATTCGCGTGAATCTGTTTTTCTTGATCTTTGGCGTCTTTATTTTGTAGAGCAGCTCCTGTATAAGACCGAAAGGACAGATAAAACCGCAGATGCTTCTTCCGAGCAGGACTCCGAACAGAGCAAGTATGCCGAGCACGTACACGAGCGTACTCTTGTCAGCGGAGTAAGCCCCCTGAAGCGAGCCGAGAGGACACGCTCCGACGGCACCGGGGCAGGAATAACAGTTGAGTCCCGGCACGCATACCGCCTTCATATTTCCTTTGTATATGCTGCCCTCGATAAATCCCTTCGCGTTTGCGTTTATCAGAAGTGCAAAGTATAGCTGGATCAGCTTTCTTCTCGTGGGGAGCAGAGCTTTTAATTTGCTTAGTAATTTCTTCATTTTCCGCTCCTCCTTAACCGAGACCGATACATTCGGTACAGATGTTTACTGCTTTCGTGATCACGTCGGAGGTGCCGCCGTAAGTGAGTCCTGCGACTATCAGTATCACGCTAACGACGGCAACGATAAGAGTTGCGCGGTATTGCTTGCATTTGCATTTTTTCTCTTGCGTCTTTTCTTCCGTCTTGCGTGAGCAGCTACCGGAGGCGAGTGCGTTTTTATAAACGGCAAGCTCGATACCGCAGCTCTTTTCGCAGACGTAGTAAAGTACGAAGGTGTATACCAGCGACGGTAAGAGCGTAAGCGAGGCGACGATGACGGCCCGTATGACCTCACCGTTTATCGATTCTTTCGGGAAAGCGTTTCCGAAGACGAGGTAAAGAACGAAGCAAAGCGAGCCAAGTACCAGCAGCGCAACACTCAGAGAAGTGTGAAAGCGTCTTTTGGCTTGCTCTTTCTTTACCGTTTCCGCGTCGTTTACGGTGAGAGTGTCCGCGTCTATCTTTTTGACGAGATTCCGAAGAAGCACGGCGTTGCTTCTCTTGCTCTTTTCCTTTTTGATATCTGCAGGGACGGCTTCGTCTATTATAAAGCCGACCAGCGCCGATACGATAAAGGCGTAGCAGGGTATCGCTATCCTGCCAAAGCTCTCCGCCACGAGCGCTCGGGTGTATTCTCCCCCTTCGTATATCGAGATACATTCCGCCATCATCAGAATTGCGCTGAGTACCGCAAGGGACAACGTCAGCGTTTTTGAGACGAGGTGGATAACGTTGTTTATATTTTTCATAGTTATCTCCGCGATAATACGTTGCAACAGCAACCGATTTTAGTGTATACGTTATAATAGTATCACTTTTAGCGAGATAAGTCAATACAAAGTGGGGATAGAGATATAATGTGCGTGATTTTGTGCGCACTTGGCCCCCAAAAAATTGAAAGGCTATAATATATAGAAAAAAATTAACAATTTTTGTGTCATATCGGGTCGTTAAATACAAAAAGGCTCTTGCATTTGGGCCTCTCGTATGATAGAATATAGATTATTATGGAGTATAATGCATATTTAATGCTTACTTTCAAGTCACTAAATGAAAGGTACGGAATTTTATGAACAAAAACGCTATCAGAAATGTGGTTTTGAGAATGATCCCGTTGGTACTGATCGGAGCCGTATTATTCGGTTCTGCACTTCAGGGTACGGGCATTGCTCAGAGCTACGCAGCCTCGTATATCGATCGGCTCGATCAGATATATTCAGACTACACCAAGTTTTTTGACAGCTCGGTAATTTACAAGCTGCCTGACACGGTGAAGGCAGATGATGATATATCCGTCATCGTAGCTCTTGACGAGGAGGATATGCTTGGCGCCTATAACTCCAGCGACAAGTCGATGACCTTCTCCGAGTTTGCCGTAAGCGGCAATAACGCCAAAAAAGCAGAAAAGGCGATGCTCGCAAGAAAGGCACAGATACTCAAGTCCCTTGAAAAAGCGGGTGTAAACTACACCGTTGGACAGGAATACTTTACCGTTCTCAGCGGATTTGAGATAACTATAAAGGCAAGAGACTTTGAAACGACCTGCAAGTCCCTCGGAAGCGGCGCGAGAGCGATCGTCGGAGAGGTCTACCGTCCCTGCGAGACGGAGCTTGTTGAAAATACCGTCAACGTATATGACACGGGTATATTCGACAGTTCTAACGTCAGCTACGACGGAAGCGGAATGGTAGTTGCGGTGCTCGATACCGGTCTTGACTATTCTCACAGTGCTTTCTCGACCGAGAACTTCACTTCATCCAAGCTCGGACTTACTTACAGTCAGGTAGCGGCTCTCGTAGACAAGACGACCGCGCGTGAGCTTCTCGGCAATCTTACCGTTGACGACGTTTATATAAGCGAAAAGGTTCCTTTCGGATTTGACTACGCAGATAACGACTCTGACGTTTATTCAACGCACAACAACCACGGTACGCACGTTTCCGGCGTTATCGTAGGTAAGGACGATACGATAACGGGCGTTGCTCCTAACGCACAGCTCGTTTCGATGAAGATCTTCTCCGATGTATACGATTCGGCAAAGGCGTCCTGGATACTCTCGGCTCTCGAGGACTGTGTCGTTCTCGGAGTTGACGTTATCAATATGTCTATCGGTACCGCTTGCGGATTTAGCCGTGAGACTGACGAGGATGCAATGAACGGCGTTTACGACCGTATCCGTGCAGCCGGCATCAGCATGGTAGTTGCAGCTTCTAACAGCTACAGCTCCTCCTACGGCTCGGAGGCAAACGGTAACCTCGGTCTTACATCCAATCCCGATACGGCGACCGTCGGTTCACCCTCGACATACAAGGGTGCGCTCTCCGTTGCTTCGATAAACGGTGTTGAGACTCCCTATATTCTTTGGAACGACACGATAGTTTACTTCAACGAGGCAAACACCGCGTCCGGAATAGAGAGAGATTTCGTTGATACTCTTCTCACCGACAAGGATTCCGCAGAGATGGATTACGTCGTTATCCCCGGTGTCGGTCGTAGTGCAGACTATACGGGACTTGACGTTACGGGAAAGATAGTTCTCGTACGACGCGGACAGAACACCTTTGAGGAAAAGGCGATAATCGCACAGGAGCAGGGTGCTGCCGGTATCATCATATACAACAACGTATCCGGTGATATCAAGATGAATATAGGTGACGCCAAGCTCGCTATATGTTCAATTTCTCAGGACGACGGTGAAAAGCTCGCCGCTGCAGGAAACGGCAAGATCAAGATAAGCAAATCCCAGTCGTCCGGACCTTTCATTTCCGACTTCTCATCCTGGGGACCTTCTCCCAGCCTTGATATAAAGCCCGAGATCACCGCACACGGAGGAAATATCCTCTCTGCAGTTACGGGCGGAACTTACGACAGACTTTCGGGAACCTCGATGGCGGCTCCCAACCTTTCGGGTGTCGTAGTTCTTCTCCGTCAGTACGTCGTTGAAAATCTCTCACACGTTGCAAGTGACGACGTTGCGGTAGCGGCTACCGTAAACAAGCTCCTTATGTCTACCGCAGACATAATACTCAACAGCAACGGACTGCCCTATTCCGTCAGAAAGCAGGGTGCAGGACTTGCTAACCTTCTCAGTGCAGTAAGCACGAAGGCTCTTATCACCACCTACGACGCCGACGGAAACGCTATGGACAAGACCAAGATCACCTACGGTGACGATCCCTCCAGAAGCGGCGTTTACGAGTTTAGCTTCAGCATTGACAACTTCAGCGGTGAGACGCTGAAGTACACGCTCGGCTCTTACGTAATGACCGAGGGTGTCAGTGACACGAAGACCAACCAGGGCGAGACGACCGTTACCGAGGAGGCTTATATACTCGGCGGTGCGACCGTTGAGATAGTAACCGTCGAAAACGGTATCGTTGACGGCAAAAAGATCACAGTCGACGGAGGAAAGAGCGCAAAGATCAGCGTCAAGATCACGCTCAGCGACTCCGACAAGAAATATCTTAACGACTCCTTTGAAAATGGTATGTACGTAGAGGGCTTCATCACTCTTGACGCTGAGGGCGAAGGCAATATAGATCTTTGCGTTCCTTACCTCGCATTCTACGGCGACTGGACGGTGGCGCCTCTCTTTGACCTTGACTATTATCAGACCAACGCTGACGAGCTGGACGATTCTATTGCGTTTGAGGACAAGACTCTCCCCGACGCTTACGCAACCCGTCCGATAGGCGGCGTATCCGAGGACTACGTCAGCTACCTCGGCTCCTACTACTTCCTGCAGGATCCCAAGGATATGGTCATCTCGGCTAACAAGGACTATATAGCCCTCTCTAACCAGGATGGTACGGTACACTCCCTGAGATTCGTATGGGCGGGAATGCTCAGAAACGCACAAAGAATAGAGATCAGCATCATCAACGACGCCACGGGCGAGGTAGTATTCGAAAAGACTGAATACGACGTCAGAAAGTCGTATGGTGACGGCGGATCCATATACCCCGCAAACATCGAGATCGAGTTTGATACCAAGGACTACAATCTCGCAAACAATACAAAACTCACCTGCCGACTCGTCGGGTATCTTGACTGGGGCGACGGCGGAATCGATACCAACAAGAGCAACGTATTTGAATTCCCGATAACCGTTGATATCGAGGCACCTACGCTCCGCGACGTTGAGTTCTACTACGAGTACGACAAGACTCTCAAGAAAAACCGCCTCTACGCAAAGGCTGCAATATACGATAACCACCACGCGATGTCAGCGCAGCTCGGTTACGTTTCGATGGGTACGGACGACGAGGGAAATGACACTCCCGTTATGAACTCCTTTGAGCAGTATATGACTCCCATATACTCACAGTTCAACGACACGACCTACGTTACCTTTGAGCTTACGGATTATATCTACGATATAAAGGAAAACGCGATCAACCGTAACACCTTTACGCTTACCTGTTACGACTACGCGATCAACTACGCATCCTACGAGATAGGACTCCCCGACGACTACGTTGATTTCTACTTTGATTCCATCGACGACGGTCTCACCCTCAGTCCTTACGAGGTATACGACCTCGATCCTCTCGTTTATCCCGACACCGAGTGGTCGGAGCTTCTTGAATACACTACCTCGAAATCAAGCGTTATCCGCGTAGTTAACAACAAGCTCGTTGCTACGGGCTCGGGTAAGGCGATACTCAAGGTAAGAGATCCACAGTCAAATAAGAGCGTATCCGTTACCGTCACGGTCCTCTCCGAGGGAGACGACGGATACAAGAAGTACGATAAGCCCGTTGCCGACAGCTTCACGCTCAGAGGCTACGATACCTTAAAGGCTTATTATATGGCGGCAAGCTCGGACAAGAAGATAGGAGATACGGGCGACAAACGCTTCTTTGAGGGTGTTTACAGCTTGTCAATGTATCCCTCCGAGTCTGTAAGACTCAACTACGATCTCGACGCGTATTTCCCGCAGGATACGACGGTCGTATTTGAAACGAGCAATGAGTCGATAGTAAAGATCGACCAGGGAGGCACGGTAACTGCCGTAGCGGAAGGATTTGCTTCCGTTTCAGTCCGCATAATGATGGACGACAAGAGCACCTACTATTCAGAGACCGTATCAGTCGAGGTCAAGGACCCCTACGTTCAAAGCGGAGCTACGCTTACTCACTATTACGGTAACGGTGGTCTGGTAAGCGTTCCCGAGAGACTTTCTCTTACCGAGATAGGTACCTTTGCATTCTCCAACTACGAGTTTGTAATGAAGACCGAGGAGGAGCTTCTCTACGACGACAGCTCCATCAGCAAGCAGTGGTATATCGGTGATAATACGATAACGAAGGTCGTACTGCCCGAGGGCGTTGAAAAGATAAACGCTTATGCGTTTGCAAATCTGACAGCCCTTGAGGAGATCGTTCTTCCTTCCACTCTCGAGGCTATCGAGTACGGTGCGTTCTACGGTTGTTCTTCTCTTAAGAAGATAACCTTCAGCGCAGAGAACAATCTGAAGATAATCAACCAGCACGCGTTCGAGGGATGTGATATCACGGGTGCGCTCGATCTTCCTCGTGCATACGTTATCTCGGATTACGCTTTCGCTGCAAATATGAATCTTAAGTCGATAACGCTTCCCGAGACTCTTCAGTCTATCGGTGCTTACGCGTTTGCGGGATGTAAGTCTCTCTCAAGCGTCACCGTCACCGCTGAAAAGGTAAAATACGGAGAATACGTATTTACGGGATGTGAGTCGCTTACCTCGTTTGACGTTAATTCCAGCGTCATCAGCACGGGTATGTTCTACAAGTGCGAGTCGCTCAAGACCGTAAATATCGGTAAGGACGTAAACGCTATCTTTGAATATGCGTTCAAGGATACGGCAGTTGACAGCTTCAACGTAAACGAAAGCAATACCGCAATGAAGAGCTACGGTCAGTATATACTTTCCGCAGACTCTGCTACGCTGATAGCGGTTGCGGCTACCGTCAAGGACGACTTTGAGCTTAACAACTCGTCGGTCGTTTCGGTAGGCAGAGGTGCACTCTCACACTGCTCGAAGATAAAGAGCGTTAAGATACCGAGTGTAACGAAGATATACGAGTATGCTTTCGCAAGTACGGAGAGACTTTCCTCGCTGACTCTCGGAGAGCTCACCCATATCGGAGCTTACTCGCTCAGTGAGACGGCTATTACCGCAACTCCTGCGTTTAACCGGGATACCACGATAGAAAAATACGCGTTCCTTATGTCAAAGATAAAGGAAGTTACCATCTACGACGGAATGACGATCGCAGAGGGTACGTTCAGCGATTGTAAGGATCTTGAAAAGGTCGTTATCGGTGATGACGTTACTATCGGAAAATATGCTTTCAAGCTTGATAAGGACAAGAACTTCATAGCAGAAAAGTTCACCTTCGAGGGCAAGGAATATTACCGTTACAACTTTACTTCCTCACTCAAGCACCTTACCATCGGTAAGAATGCAGTGATCGAGGACCAGGCGTTTATGAATGCGGCAGCGCTTCAGAGCATTACTCTCGGTGAAAACGCCGCTATCGGATATATGGCGTTCTACAACTGCGAGGAGCTCAGAGTAGTTGATCTTTCAAAGGTAACGAAGCTTGGCGGATACGCTTTCTCGGGAGACGTTTACTACGCATGTAACGACTCGGGAATGCAGTACGCGGCAGTCAGCAGCAAGGGACAGTATATATACAGCTACCACGCAGGTATGATAGATAAAGTAGAACTCGACTCACTCACGGAGATGGGAGAATACTGCTTCTCGTACTGCAGAGAGCTGACTGACGTAACGTTCGGTGAGTCCTTTACGGTAATTCCGAAGTATGCGTTTGCGGGAGCTGTTAAGCTTGTCAACATCGATCTTTCAAAGATGACCGAGATCGGTGAATACGCGTTTATCGAGACTGCACTCAAGTCGGTTGACCTCTCGAGCGCACAAAAGATAGGCGACTACGCGTTTACCTACTGTAAGAAGCTTGCAAACGTGAAGCTCAACAAAGAGGGAACGGATATAGGCGAGGGTAGCTTCACCTACTGCGAGATCCTTGACACAGTCGAGGGACTTGAAAACTCAAAGAATATCGGCGCATACGCGTTTGCTTACACCGCTATCACGAAGGCAGACCTCACCTCAGCGGTGACGATAGGTGACCACGCGTTCTTGAAGGACAAGGTCACGAAATTTGAGGTAACTCTCGGCACTTCTCTTGAAAGCGTCGGAAACAATCCCTTTGCAATGTGCGTTCTCAAGCCTTTTGAAAAGACTGAAACGATCACGTTTAACGGAGTAGAGTATCCCGCTACCATTTATACCTTCGCTATCTCCGACAGCGTCAAGGTAGTGGACGGATCCCTTTACTCAAAGGTAAAGAACGGATACCAGCTCGTATGCTACGCAGGTACGGATCATAGTGAAGTACGCGTTGCCGACGGTACCGTAAGAATAGGCGCACTCGCCTTTGCGGGAAGTGACGTTGAGCTCGTTGCTCTTCCGTACACCACTATCTCGATAGGACACAAGGCGTTCTACGAGTGTAACAAGCTCACGCTTATTTCCTTCTCAAGCTACGAGGCTCCTATCCTTGAGGAAGAGTACGATCCCGCATATTACGAGTCGTACGAGAATATACCCGGTACGGGAGACTTCGGTGCTTATACGGATTATGAAGGAAACGACGTTGCGATCACGGGTATGGGACTTATCCCCTACTATATGTGGAACGCGACGGGCGGTCAGTATTCAAACGTATTCTACGGTGCAAACTTCAAGGATTACGTTGGTAGAGTAGAAGATAAGCTCGTTATGGTACGTCCCAACAACGGACAGAACTACGACAGCTATATTTTCGAGCAGTATTTCAACATCGTTCTTGACGGTGCTGCTGCGGCAGACAAGATCACTCTTGCCGCTATCGCTGCGATAGACGCTATCCCCGAGAGAGTAACCTACGAGGATAAGGCGATAGTTGAGGCGGCACGCGCGGCGTACAACAAGATAGCAACGACGGTACAGCAGGCTCTGGTAACCAACTACGCAAAGCTCGTTTCCGCAGAGCAGAGAATAATCGCTCTCACTCCCACGGATGACGAACCGATAGTTGGCGAGGAGAAGACGGGTAACGTTCTCACGATCGTACTCGTTTGCGTTGCCCTCGTCGTAGTTGCGGCAGGCATTGCGGTGGCTGTATTCTTTATCGTAAAGAACAAGAAGAACGCCTCAGCGGTTGCCGTTGCGGCAGGAAACGACGTCGCTGACGGCTCGGCAGATACCTCCTCCGATGAGGCAAAGACCGAGGACGGCACGGACGACGACTCTTCACAGAGCTAAAAGATGAATAGTCGGGCGGAGAGGGGACTCTCTCCGCCTGACGTAAAACTAATCGAAGGAAGATGCATACGGAAATGAACAAGAAAACAAAGATGATACTGACAGCAATGTTGTTGTTCGTGGTCACGCTGCTTGTCACATCATGCGCTTCGGAAACGGATCAATATCTGAAAAACGACGAGGACGGATATACCGTCAGCGTCAAGTACGATGCAAACGGGGGACAGTTTACGACAAACACCTCGGTCATCGTTGATTCGTATGATATATCAACGCTCACACCCAACGAAGAGGGTATGGTTGAGATAGCGTTGATATCACCCGACAGTCAGATGAAGGGTAACGACGCCTTTACAGCAACGAAGAGCGGCTATTTCCTCGCGGGATGGTACGCTACGAGAAACGATAACGGTGGATCCTACACCTATTCGGACAAGTGGGATTTCACACAGGACAGACTCAAGGTCGATGCAGATGCACAGCACCTTTCCGCAGTTCCCGAGCTTACGCTCTACGCTGCGTGGGTACCTCTTTTTGAGATAGAATTCTACTCTCTCGGCTCTGAGGATATGATTGGAAACTATATCTTTAACCCCAACGACGTAGAGAACGTTTCGGTTCCGAAGTGGAACGAGGAGAGCGGTGCGATCGAAATGTACCGTTTCCCCGAGAGAAACGGATACACCTTCAAAGGTGCGTACTACGACAAGGACGGAAAAGCCGAGATAACGGGCGACAGCTTCGTTCATACGGGCAAGATAGATTGCGAGAGCGGAACTGCAAAGGATCACAAGCTCAAGGTCTATATAGATTGGATCGAGGGCGAATGGTACAGAATATACAACGCTCAGCAGTTTATAGATAACGCGAGCGTCAGCGGATGCTACGAGATATACGCTGATCTTGATTTTGAGGGTAAGGTATGGCCGACGTCGATCACACAGGCAAACTTTACGGGTAAGATCAACGGAAACGGACATACGTTCAAGAATATTTCGGTAACTCAGAAAAACAATTCAAAAACGAACGTTGGACTTTTCGGTTGCATAACTGAAAAAGCAGAGATAAAGGATATCAAGCTTGACAACGTGAGCTTCACAGTAGAAGCGGGAACGCGTGTTGCGGGTACTTCTTACGGAGTGGTCGCAGGTACGATATCCGCAGGCGCAAAGCTCGAAAACGTTACGGTTACAAACAGTACGCTCAAGATAGATTCGGGCGCATATTTCGGTACTGACGATTACAATATCGGTCTGTTCTGCGGAATGGGCAGTATCGAGGGCATAGATATTTCGGGAATCAGCTGCATAGCAGTCGGCTCTTCCCCCGACAGTGTCAAGATCACGGTCAACGGAAATGAAGTTGAACTCAAATTCGAGTGACGGTCAGCGACACCTTATATAATGGTAATAAAATAAAAATTATTATATATTAATAGGAGAGAAACCATGAAAAAGAGAATTATCTGCTCGGTACTTGCACTTCTTATGTGCCTCGGTTCAGTATCGATGTTCTCAAGCTGCTCAGGATCGGGATCCCCCGACGCGTTCGTTATAATGAGCGAACAGCTTGACGGACTTTTCAACCCCTTCTTTTCAACCTCCGCACCCGACGGAACGATCGTAGCGATGACGCAGATCGGTATGCTTTCTTCAAAGTACGTCAACGGTGAGGTTGAGGTCGCTTACGGCGACAACGAGGCGGTAGTCGTTAAGGACTACGATATCGTAGAGAACTCCGACGACACGACCACCTATACGTTCGTTATCAAAAACGGCATCAAGTTCTCGGACGGACACCCGTTGACGATGGAGGACGTGCTCTTCAACTTCTACGTTTATCTTGACCCCGTCTACACGGGCTCATCTACTCTCTACTCGACCGACATAGTTGGTCTTTCCGAGTACAGAACTCAGACGATAGGTTCTTCCTCTGACGACAGCGACGATCTCATTTCTTCCGCTGCTTCTTCAAAGGCACAGGCTCGTCTCAACGAGCTTGTAAACCTCTTCAACAGCAAGCTCAAGGCTTCTTCTACCAAGGAAGTAAGCTACGCACAGATGAAGGACGCGATCCTCGCGCACTCCGTCAGCACGGGTTACAAGAGTGCTATCTCCAACAACGAGTCTGAGGTAACTAACGCAAACCTCCTCGCAGACTACGAGTACGCGCTCAAGCTCTTCAGAGAGGAGCTCGAGAGCGACTATCAGAGCGCTCAGGAATCATACACCGACGCACCCTACAACACCCTTGATCAGTTCAAGGACGAGGTCTTCTGCTTTATGTACACGGAGGGCTACGTTGAGGTAGAGTATGCTGAAGTAAACGGCAAAAAGGACAAGACGAAGATAGAGAAGCTCACTCCCGCTTATAACGCTGACGTTATAAAGACCAAGGAAGCTGCTATCGAATACGTTTACAACGACAAGATCGCAACCGAGCTTAACATCATTCTTCAGTACTGGGCAACGGCTACTACGCTTATGACCGAGTACACTGCAAAGGCAAAGGAAGTAATCCTTCACGAGAACATTTCCGCTGACGGAAAGCTCGCAGTTGAAAACATCTCCGGTATAGTTTCTCTTGGACACACCGACAAGGCAGGCTCCAAGATCACCGTAAACGGAACGGAGTACACCGTTGCTTCTTCTCACAACTCTGACGGTACGGTAACTAACGACGCCGAGTACGACGTTCTTCGCATTACCATCAACGACATTGACCCCAAGGCTATCTGGAACTTTGCTATAACCGTTGCTCCTCAGCACTACTACGGTGAGGGAAGTAAGGTAGGAGTGGATATAAAGAACAACAAGTTCGGCGTTGAGTACGCATCCTTCAACTTTATGACCGACATCGTACAATCTACGAGAAATATCAAGCTCCCGATGGGTGCAGGCTCCTACAAGGCAACCGACAGCCAGAACAGCGACAATCCCTCCGAGAGTGGATTCTACACCGACAACGTCGTTTACTTCAAGGCAAACGAGTACTTCACGACCGTAGGAACGGGCATTGAAAACGCAAAGATAGAGAAGGTACGTTATCAGGTAGTAAGCAGCCAGAACGCAATAGCTGCTCTTGAGAACGGCACCGTTCACTATATTTCACCTCAGCTCACCGCTGACAACTACAAGAAGCTTGAAAACCTCCAGAAGAGCGGTATGGTAACTATCACCGAGGATCAGCTCGGTTACGGTTACATCGGTGTAAACGCATCGAAGGTGACAGATATCAATATCCGTAAGGCGATCATGTGCGCGATGAACACCGCACTTGCTATCGACTACTACCGTGCAGGTACGGCAGAACAGATCTACTGGCCTATGTCAAAGGTAAGCTGGGCTTATCCTAAGGGCAACGCTGAAAATGACAACGGCTACGACTATCCTCAGATAGGAACTTGGAACAAGGACGTAGCTACTGCAAATATTCAGAAGTATATGCAGGAAGCAGGCGTCAGCTCAGGTGACAGCCAGCTCAAGGTAACCTTTACCATAGCAGGCTCGAGCCTCCAGGATCACCCTACCTACAAGGTATTCCGTGACGCAGCGGCTCTTCTCAACGAGCTTGGATGGGACGTTGAGGTAGTATGTGATACTCAGGCACTCACAAAGATCAATACGGGATCTCTCGAGGTATGGGCAGCAGCTTGGTCAAGCGCCCTTGACCCCGACCTTTATCAGGTTTACCACAAGGATTCCAGCGCAACGAGCACGCTTGCTTGGGGCTACAATTATATAAAGACGAGCGGAACTGACGAGGAAAAGGATATACTCGACAAGCTAAGCGACCTCATCGACGAGGCTCGTTCAACAAACGACAAGAGCGAGAGAACCGAGCTTTACGAAAAGGCAATGGGACAGATACTTGATCTTGCAATAGAGCTTCCCGTATATCAGAGAAGCGTACTCTATGCATACAATTCTAAGGTTATCAATTCTGAAACTCTGCCAAGCGAGCAGGAGATGAATCCTTATTCTTCACCTCTCGATCGCATTTGGGAGATCGAATTTGCCGACTAAACTCGGAGTGACTTATGTTAAAGTATATTATTAAAAGACTTGGACTTGCGATACTTATCCTTCTCGGAGTATCACTGATAATATATTTCCTTATCAGATTGATGCCCGTTGACTTTATACAGGATAAGATAAACGCGATAAACCAGGGCGGTGCTACCGTCAGCGAGGAGACCGTCCAGGCGATGTACCAGATGTACGGGCTTGGAGATAACAGTATCTCGGGAATATTCAAGGGATATATCAGCTGGCTTGGCGCTCTTGCCCGATTTGACCTCGGCACGAGCTTCGTTTACGGCGTTCCCGTAGCGCAGAAGATATTTGACCACATGGGCGTATCTTTTGCGGTGGCTCTTATTGCTACCATATTTGAATTTATGATAGCGATCCCTCTCGGTATAACGGCAGCGACGCACCAGTACAGCATACGCGACTACGTGGTGACGGTGCTCGTTATGGTAGGTATATCGCTTCCGTCGTTCTTCTTCGGACAGATGCTCAAGGACCTGCTTGCACTCAAGCTCGGACTTTTCCCCGCATCCGGTCTTATAGACGCAACGACGTCGGCGTCGGGAGTGGCGTTACTGCTTGACTATATCCGCCATATGTTCATACCCATCCTGACACTCGTAATACTGAGCGTCGGTTCGCGAATGAGAATGACGAGAACGAATATGCTCGAGGTTCTCAACTCCGACTATATCAGAACGGCAAGAGCAAAGGGACTTTGCGAGAGCAAGGTTATAAACAAGCACGCTTTCCGCAACACTCTCATACCGCTTGTAACTTCACTCGCGGGACTTTTACCGTCACTTTTCTCAGGTGCGCTTATTACCGAGCAGGTCTTTGACCTGCCCGGTATAGGTAATATCGCTCTTGACGCGATGAATCGCGGAGATATTCCTTTCATAATGGGATACAATATGTTTTTGGCTCTGTTGAGCGTTCTCGGTGTTCTTCTCTCCGACCTTATGTACGCGGTGGTCGACCCGAGAGTAAAGCTTGAATAAAGGAGGGGTAAGGATGAACGACAACAAGAATAATCTGTCCGAAGATATCGAAAAGGTCGATACCGCAGGCGAGTCTTCGGCGGCTGCCGTTGATACGGACGTGCCCCTTGATAAGAACATAAAGCTTATGTCTCCGACCAGAATGGTCGTACGCAGATTTTTCCGTTCAAAGCTGAGTATAGTTGGTCTATGTATGGTTATCGGACTGTTTTTGTTCAGCTTCGTAGGCCCGGTATTCTTTGCCGATCCCAACGGAACGATCGACGGGAAGTGGGGAGAGATAGAGCTTGACGAAAGCGGAAAGGTAAAGTACGACACCGCTGATATTACTTATACGGTTGACGGAGTCGAATATTCGATAAGACAGACCATAGAGACGGAGCTGAAGGATAACTTCCTCGCTCCTCCCTCAGCCGAGCATCTGCTCGGAACCGACAACGAGGGATACGATATCTTCGTTCGCCTTATGTACGGAGGAAGGATCTCTCTCACTGTCAGCTTTATTGCCGTATTCGTAATAACCTTCTTCGGCGTTATTATGGGCGGTATTTCGGGTTACGCGGGTGGCGTTGTTGACAATATCATAATGAGAGTCTGCGACGTGCTTATTTGTCTTCCCGGTATTCCGATACTCCTTATCATCAGTACGATACTTGACGCATCCGACATTGATGCAAAGTACAGAATATACCTTCTTATGATATATCTGACGCTTTTCTCATGGCCCGGTACTGCGCGTCTTGTCAGAGGACAGATACTTTCTCTGCGTGAGCAGGAATATATGGTAGCCGCAGAGGCTATGGGATATTCTCCCGCGAGAAAGATATTTAAACACCTCGTGCCTAACGTAATGCCTCAGCTTATCGTATCGATGAGCCTTAGCCTCGGTAGTATGATACTCTACGAGGCAACGCTCTCCTACCTCAACCTCGGTGTTAAAGCACCCTATGCGGCGTGGGGAACGATGATCAATATTATTTCGACAAACCAGGATATTCTTCAGAATCATCTGAATGTCTGGGTACCTGCGGGTATCTGTATCGTAATTGCCGTTCTCGGCTTTAACTTCGTCGGAGACGGTCTGCGCGACGCACTTGACCCGAAAGCAAGGAGATAAGAGATGAAGAAAACTGAAGAAAAGAAGCTTGAAATAAAAGAAAAGAAAAGCGGTCATTACCTCTCGGGCAAGGAGATACGTGCTATTGCCCGTGAAAACGCGAAGGTAATGAAGCGCCTTGAGAGCTACAAGTATCGTAAGGCGGATGAGTCTGAGTTCGTAACCACTCTCAAGGACGAGAAGAACATTCTCGAGATAGACGATCTTCACACCTACTTTTTCACCGAGCAGGGAGTTGTCAAGGCAGTAAACGGTGTTTCCTTTGACGTTCCCAAAAATGCAACGGTAGGTGTCGTCGGTGAGTCGGGATGCGGAAAGTCGGTTACGAGTATGTCGGTCATGCGTCTGCTTCAGGGCCCGCAGGGACAGATATATTCGGGCGATATACGCTTCCGTGCTTACGACTACAAGCGCGATCAGCGCGGTGATATGATACCCGTCTACGAGACGGACGAGGCCGGAAACGTCCTATATACCACCGACAAGAAGGGTAAAGAGATACCGAAGCAGAAAAAGGACGCGAAGGGCGCTCCCGTCTACGAGATGGAGGAAAAGGTATACGATATTGCTAAAATGCCGATAAACGAGATACACCGTATCAGAGGAAAGCAGATAGCAATGATATTCCAAGAGCCGATGACCTCGCTCAACCCCGTGTTTACGATAGGTCAGCAGCTTGACGAGGTCACCTTTATCCATACTCCCGGAGCTACCAAGGAAGCGGCAAAGGCGAGAAGCATCGAGATGCTCAATCTCGTTGGGATCGCAATGCCCGAGCGCGTATATAACGCATTCCCCCACGAGCTTTCGGGCGGAATGAGACAGCGTGTAATGATCTCTATGGCACTCGCGTGCGATCCCAGACTCATTATCGCGGACGAGCCGACGACGGCTCTCGACGTTACCATTCAGGCGCAGATACTTGACCTTCTCAGAGACCTGAAGACCAAGATAGACGGCTCGATACTCCTCATTACTCACGACCTCGGCATCATCGCAGAGATGGCTGACTATGTCGTTGTAATGTACGCGGGCAGAGTAATTGAAAAGGGAACGGTGTCCGAGATCTTCCATAATCCCATGCACCCCTACACGATAGGACTGCAGAAATCAAAGCCTACGCTTGATTCCGACAGTGATACTCTGTTCAATATCCCGGGTAACGTACCTAACCCGATAAATATGCCCAATTACTGTTATTTCAAAGAAAGATGCTCAAAGTGCATCAACAAGTGTACGGGAGAATATCCCGAAATGATCCAGGTGAGCCCCACTCATTTCGTGGCTTGCCACTTGTATGACAAGGAGGAGGACAATGGCTGAAGATAAGAATATCGCGGTAAACGAAGCCGACTCCTCTGCGGCAGCCGTAGAGTACGACGATGCGGCACTTTCAAAGGAATATTTGGAAAAAAAGGCAAAGAAGATCGAAGAGGATATGAAGCTCCCCTTCGATAAGGACGCACTTCTTGAGGTAAGACACCTGAGAAAGACCTTCCCGACAAAGAAATCCTTTACGGGCAAGGTACTCTCCGAGCTTGTCGCAGTTGACGACGTGTCATTCAAGCTCGGCGCAGGTGAAACTCTCGGTATCGTCGGAGAGTCCGGATGCGGAAAGACGACGATGGGTAGAACTATACTGAAGCTGCACAAGTCAAACGGCGGTCAGATAATCTTTGACGGTGAGGATATAACCAATCATAATTCCGCAAAGATGCGTGAGTTGAGAAGAAAGATGCAGATCATATTCCAGGATCCGTACTCCTCTCTCCCTCCGAGAAGTACCGTCGGAGGAATTCTCTCCGAGCCCGTTGAGGTACATAAGATAGTACCGAAAAACGAGGTCAAGGACTACGTTCTCGATCTTATGGATAAGTGCGGACTCCGTGATTACTATTACGAGAGATATCCACACGAGTTTTCGGGTGGTCAGAGACAGAGAATATGTATTGCCAGAGCTCTGTCGGTAAACCCCTCTCTCGTTGTGTGTGACGAGCCCGTATCCGCGCTTGACGTTTCTATTCAGGCGCAGATAATCAACCTCTTAAAGAGCTTGCAGGAATCGATGAACCTGACTTATCTGTTCATCAGCCACGACCTTTCCGTCGTAAAATTCATTTCGGACAAGATAGGCGTTATGTATCTCGGTGCGATGATGGAGTTTGGTAACAAGAAGGATATCTTTGACAATCCTCTCCATCCCTACACCAAGTCGCTCTTTTCTGCGATACCTAACCCCAACCCCGATATAAAGATGAACCGTATAGTGCTCAAAGGAGATATTCCTTCTCCTGCAAATCCCCCCAAGGGATGTCGTTTCCATACGAGATGTCCTTACGCAAAAGAGATATGCAAGCACGTGGTTCCTGAATATAAGGAATATGAGAGCGGACATTTTGCCGCTTGTCATCTTCTTGAAGAGGAATAATTATGGCAAAGAAGAAAAAAGAAAAGGTGAAATATATAGATGACGGCAGAACGATAGCCGATATGTCGTCAATATCGCGCGGGGGAAGACTGCTCCATTCAGAACCTACTCTCCGTCCACGATCGACGATGAAGGAACAATGGCAGACGTATTTTGCGGCGGTAAAGATGATGTTCGTTCCGATGCTTGTAGTTATATGCGTAATAATCGTCGTTTATATGTTGCTTTCCTTCCTTTCTTTGATACTTTTTTAAATTTTATTCTAAAGAAAAGAGAGGCGTATGCCTCTCTTTTCTTTAGACAGTGTTTTGTCTGCTATAGGAGGAAAATGATATGAAGCTGCTTTTTGAGGCACTTATAAAATTTTTGTGCGGCGTAGCTGCAGTGATGCTGTTGTTGTTCTTGCCCTGCGGCAGTTTAGAATATACTAACGGCTGGCTGTTGTGCCTTCTTTTATTCGTTCCCATGCTCGTGATGGGGGTCGTTTTGTTTGTCGCGTCTCCCTCACTTCTCAAAAAGAGGCTTGATTCAAAGGAAAAAAGAGGAGAGCAAAAGGGAGTTGTGCTCGTCTCGGGAGTCGGACTTTTGGCAGGATTTATCGTAGCGGGGCTTGACTTTCGTTTTGGTTGGTCGCACGTTCCCGTGCCTGCCGTGATAGCGGCGTCTGTGCTTTTCCTTTTGTCATACGCCATGTATGCAGAGGTGCTCAGGGAAAACGAATATCTATCAAGAACCGTAAGGGTGGAAGAAGGACAAAGGGTGGTAGATAGCGGTCTTTATTCTATCGTACGCCATCCTATGTACTCTGCCGTTATCCTGATGTTTTTGTCAATTCCGATAGTGCTCGGTTCGCTTTGGTCGTTTTTGATCTTTCTCCATTTTCCCGTCGTTATAGTAGTGAGGATAATCGGAGAAGAGAAGCTGCTGAGTGCTGAGCTGGCGGGATACGACGAATATAAAAAGAAGGTAAAGTACAGACTTATACCCTTTATCTGGTAAAAGAAAAGAGGCAAACGAGCAAGACGGGTCTTGCTCGTTTGCCTCTTCTTTATCTTTGAGTTTCATATCGAGGAATTGTTTTTTCTGTATTCGGTAGGAGACATGTGCGTTGCTTTTTTAAACTGCTTGCAGAAGTAATAAACGTCGTAAAATCTACATTCCTCGCTGATCTTGTTGATGCTCATATCGGTTGAACAGATAAGATTTTTTGCCATATCTATCTTTTTGTCGATGATATATTTCTTCGGAGAGCATCTGAAAAAGGAATTGAATAGCATAGTGTAGTATCTCGTGCTCATATCGCTCATTTTAGCGAGCATCGGCGTTGAGATGTTGCCGTCGAGGAAATTTTCGTTTAAATATTTGATAGACGGTTCTATTTTTTTATACAGGTTTTTGGATACGTAGCTTGCGCTCTCGTTTTCCTGTATCATAGAAATTATCCTGTAAAGATCCGAGAGGATCGCTGCCTCGTATCCTGCAGGAGCGGTGCAGTGCAGTCGGTAGATGCGGGAAAATATATCCTTGAACGTTGCTGCGTTCTGGTACTTCTTTGAAAAAAAGGAGTACTCGTCTTGCGCCTTACATTCAAAGTCAACGACAATACACACGCACGTCCGATCTCTGTTAAAACCGTAGTCGAGCCCCTTTGGCAGATAAGCGATCTGGTTTGCATCAATGGTCACGAGCTTATCGTTTATGTAAAAGCCTGTACTACCCTCGAGCACGAACAAAATACCGTGCTTTCCTCTGTAATGGTTTGGGTTGAGCCGCTCGGGCTTGATATACACCTTTTTTATCTGCGGCGTTTGAGTAATTTTGCAATTATGCATAAACAGTTCCATAGGCATCCTCCTTTGGAGTCGTCTTTTCTATATTGTATAGCTTTTTTTGAAAAAACACAATATCAAATGGCACGATTTATTGCCGTTTTATACATTTTTTCAAATTAATACATTTACTTATTACGGCTTGCGTGTAATACTAAAATAATAAAGCCGTGCAATTATTATGCATAATGCATATTTTTAGCGCTTATGCACAGTGCGATGTGGCGTTTTTGGACGGTTTGCACATAGCGATACGGGACACGGCTTGGCGCAGGAGTGCTGAGGTGCGGCATTTCGCGTTATTACAACAAAGGAGAAATGTTATGAAAAAGATCTTATCGTTTTTATTGGTATTTGCGATGCTTTGCGTTCCGTTTGCGACGGCGGTGCTCGCAGATACGGCTACCCCCGTCGTATATCTGAGGGCGGGCGGAAACGGTGACGGCTCTACGTCTGCAAAGGCGGTAGGAACGCTCGCTGACGCGCTTGCAAAGGCGGCTTCTTATACCGCCGACGCAAAGATACAGCTTATCGGTGAGCTGGCACTCGACGTATCTGCTCGCTTTTATTCTCCCGTACATACCAACAAGATCATAATATCAGGTAAGGGTACGGAAGGCAAGCTCAAGATAAATACTACGAACGGAGCAAACGGTAACGACGCTATATGGTTTATGAACGGTGATCTTCAGTTTGAAGACGTAAAGTTTGAGATCACGCCTTACCGTATGTATATGTTTACTCAGTTTTACGATCTCTATATGATGGACGGCGTCGAGATGGCTGAGGGACATACCAACGGTGCAAACGAGATCGCGATCAGAGCGGCACACAACTACGTTGAGAGCAGTTTTGACGGCTTTCTCTATACGAGAAGCGGCGGAACGATAGTGCTCAGATCAGGATACTATCAGGACGTTGCGGGCTTCTGCCAGAACGGCACGAAGGGAAGCCTCAACGGTGACGTTACGGTAGTAGTCGGCGGCACGGCTGTGCTCGATACTTTGACTATCGCTCGTAACGCGTACGGATCGGTCAACAACGCGACCATTATCCTCGACGGCGGTATGGTAAGAAGATTCGTTGGTTACACCGACAGATCAAAGGCTAATATGGATGCAAACGGCGTTATCGGAGCAAAGGAAGAGTACAAGGTCATCGTTACCGACAATTTCGACGTATCGAAGAGCTTTACCGGAACTTCAAACGGCTCCTTCCTTATCGGTATATCGGGAACGGGTATCTACAACGATTGCAACGCTATCGTTGGTAACATTTACGTTGGAAGCTACAAGATGGAGATAGAGGCGGGCGTTTATGACGCACTCGTTGCGGCAAAGAACGGCGAGGGCAGGAGCATCATACATCTTGACACCTTTGACTCAAACGGTATCTCAAGGATCGCGTCGGGCACGGGACTCGAGGCAGGACTCGGCGGTAATACCGATAACGATAGCGGAAACGATCAAGGCGGAAACGATCAAGGCGGAAACGATCAGGGCAACGTTGGCGGAGACGACGTGACGACGCTGCCGACCGACGATACGACTATCGCACCGACCGACGACACGACGGCAGCTGACGATACGACGGTAGCCGATGAAACTACGAAAGCTCCCGACACGACGAAAGCTCCCGACACGACAAAAGCTCCCAACACGACCAAGGCGGACGATACGACGAAAGCCCCCTCAACTACGAAGGCGGAAGACGCGGACGATGAAAACGGTGCAGATCCGATCGTCTGGGTGATAGTCGCTGTGGCGGCAGTGGCGGGAATCGTTGCTTGCGTTCTCGTTTTCAAAAAGAAAAAGTCGTAAAAAGCGAAAAGAAAAGTACCGAAGCGGACTAAACTCCGCTTCGGTGCTTTTATCTTGTGAGCACCCAATTATATCCCAAATGTACACATTTTATCTAAAATATCTCGCGAAAGTGTTCCTAAACAAACAATTTTTTCGCAAAAAAACATTTGCAACAGTGTGACGCTTATGTAATAATAGAATAAAGACAGCATAAGCTGTTTTGGCAATTGTTTTCATATTTGCAGTTTTTTAAAATACGAAAAAGGAGAAACGATATGAAAAAGTTATTGACTGTGATTTTGGTTTTGGCTATGGTATGCATTCCGTTTGCGACAACGGCGTTTGCTGCAGAAGCAAAAACACCCGTTGTTTACCTTAAAGAGGGCGGTAACGGTGACGGATCGACTGCGAACAAGGCGGTAGGCACCGTCTATGATGCTATGGTGAAAGCGGCAGAATACAAAAAAGACGCAAAGATCCAGGTAGTAGGAGACGTTGAGCTTGACGTTACCCAGAGATTCAGCTCTCCCGCGCACAAGAACAAGATCACATTTACGGGTGAGGGAACCAATGGCAAGCTCAAGATAAAGACGGGTACTACGGGAGTTGCAGGCTCGGGCGATAACGCTATCTGGTTTATGAACGGTGACCTTCAGTTTGAACATATCGGACTTGAGATGTTTCCGTTCCGTATGTATATGATCACACAGCACTATAATCTCTTTATGATGGAGGGTATAGTTAACGGTGCGGAAACGGATAATGGCGCAAACAGAATAGGAATACTCGGAACGAACGGTGGAGACACCTCTCCCTTCTTTGAAGCGGGCAAGTATAAAAAGGACTCTACTATCGTTCTTCTCTCGGGTAATTACTGGGACGTAGCGCCTTACGCGCAGGTGAATACCAAGGGTGACCTTAACGGTGATATTACCTTTATGATAGGCGGTACTGCGGACGTTCATATGGTTCTCGGTGCTTACGACGCCATTGGTAACGTAAACAACGCGACCTTTATTCTTGACGGCGGTAAGATAGCTGCGCTCGTTGCGTTCCACAATCACAACGCAAACACGATGCAGGCGCGCGGTGCGAAGGGCGCAAAGCAGCAGTTCAAGCTCGTGGTCACGAAGAATTTTGACGTTTCAAAGAGCTTCTCTTCTCACGACTGGGGTATGGAAGACAGAGTTACATACGGTATCTCGGGTACTTCTCTGTGGAAGGACGGAAAGGACCTGGTCGGCAATCCCTATCTCGGAAGCTATAAGCTCGAGATAGAAAAGTCGGTCTACAGTGCGGTCATGGCGTGTGTAAACGCCGAGACCTTCGACGCTGACGGTATCAAGCAGATAAACGACGGCACGGGTGTGCCTGCGGACATCCTCTCTGCAAGATCCTACGAGGAGGAAGACGATACTACTACGACCAACCCTCCCGCAGACGATACGACAAAGGCGGATGACACGACGACGACTCCTCCTGCAGACGACACTACGGTAGCAGACGATACTACGGTAGCTCCCGATACGACAAAGGCTCCCGATACTACGAAAGCCCCCGACACGACAAAGGCTCCTTCAACGACGAAGGCTCCCTCGACCGACGGTGAGGACGGCACGACGAAAGCTCCCTCAACGACAAAGGCTCCTGCAACGTCAGATGACGATGGGGCAGCAAACCCGATAATATGGGTAGTAGCGGGCGCTGTTGCCGTTGCGGTAGTTGCGGTCGTAGTAGTAGTCGTAGTTAAGAAGAAAAAGTCCTGATCTGTATTTAAAAACGTAAAATCATCAACGTCTTGACGGCGCATCCATCTCCTTGCGGGTGCGCCGTTTTTCTTTCGTCCAAAACGTGCAAAAAAATTAATAGAAAAAATTACAAATCCATTTTGCCCCCAAAAGTATAAAAATTCACTTTAGTGCTGTTTACAATAATCAAGGATTATGCAATAATAAAATAAAGGGCAGGGGCGGAGAGCTTTGATCCCGCGTCGGCTCGTGCTGTGAATTATAGCAATCTTGAAACAAAAGGAGACACACTATGAAAAAAATACTGGCAATCGTTATGGTGCTTACTATGTTGTGCGTACCGTTTGTAGCTACGGCGTACGCTGCAGAGGATATTCCCACGGTATTCCTCAGAGACGGCGGAACGGGTGACGGCTTAACAGCTCAGACTCCCATCGGAACCGTTGCTGACGCTATGACCAAGGCGGCAACTTACAGTACCGACGTACGTATCCAGGTCATCGGTGACGTATCGATGGATATCGAAAAAGGCTACACCTCCCCGGAGCATGCAAACAAGATAATCTTTACAGGTGAGGGAACTGACGGTAAGCTCGTTATCAAGACGGGTGTTATCTCTTCAATAACTCCTTACTGGTATATGAGTGGAGATCTTCAGTTTGAGAATATCGGACTTGAGATCTATCCTTTCCGTATGTATCTTTTCACAAATCTTCACAGCCTTTACTTTATGGATGGCGTTTATCACGGTGAGGACACCTTCAACGGTGCAAACTCCATAGGTCTTCTTGGAACTCACCCCTCCGATAACTCTTCAAATTATCAGGTAGGCAAGTACGTAGCGGATTCCACTATCGTGCTTCGCTCCGGTAGGTTCTGGGACGTAGCTCCTTACGCACAGAACGGTACGAGAGGCGATCTTGAGGGTAGCGTTACCATCTACGTCGGAGGTGACGTATCGATAAGCACGCTTATCTTCACATACGGTACCATCGGTAACTTCGACCGTGGATACGCATACCTTGACGGAGGCTCTATAGGTACTCTTATCGGATGTCACAACCAGGGCGCTGCCAGCATAGAGGCAAACGGCGTTATCGGCGCAAAGCAGGAGTTCAAGATAACCGTTACCAAGAACTTTGACGTTACAAAGAGCTTTACCAGCTATCTGTGGGGCGAAAAGGGACAGGTAGACTTTACATACGGTATCTCCGGTACTTCTATCTGGAACGACGGAGAGGCTCTCGTTGGTAACAACGCTCTCGGAAAATATATGCTCGATATCGAAAAATCGGTATACGATGCAGTTATGCCTTACGTTAATCCCAATACCTTTGATCCTAACGGTATCAAGAAGATAGACGACGGCAAGGGCATCCCCGCAGGTCTTGTTCCCGAGCTCGTTGGCGGTGCAGAGGATATCGGTGATATCCCCGCTCCTGATACGGAAGCTCCCGCTGACGATACGACAAAGGCTCCGGCAGACGATACGACAAAGGCACCCACGACCACGAAGGCTCCTTCCGATAACACGACGAAGGCTCCTTCTACCACAAAGGCTCCCTCCACTACGAAAGCTCCCACTCAGACGACTGAGGAGGGTGGAGTAAACCCGATAATATGGGTAGTAGCGGGCGCTGTTGCCGTTGCGGTAGTTGCGGTCGTAGTAGTTGTGGTAGTCAAGAAGAAAAAGGCGTAAATCGGCTATAAGAAACAAGTAAATAAAAAGATCGGCAGACACCTCGGTATCTGCCGATCTTGTTTTTTTAAAGTGCGGGATTGAAGGGGGCGCTTCGTCTGTATTCGGTCGGAGAGACGCCCGTAACCTTTTTAAAGGTCTTGCAAAAATAATATACGTCGGAGAAATTGCTCTCGCTCGATATATCCGCGATCTTTTTATCTGAGTTGATGAGCAGCTCCTTTGCGTAGTTTATCTTGAGATCGGTGATGAATTTCTTTGGAGAACAACCGTAAAAGGTAGTAAACAGCGTCGTATAGTAGCGCGTGCTTATCTTGCAGTTGCTTGCGAGGTACGGTACGCTGATCTCCTGCGAGAGATAGTTTTCTTTTATAAAATCAACGGAGGAAGCTATGACGTTTGAGTGCTTTGATGAGAAATATTCGTTGTTTTCGTTTTCTACGATAAGTGCAAAAAGCTTGTAAACGAGCGACATAATAGCGCAACGCTTCGTCTCGTCAGAGTCCTTTTGGTTCAGAACGTACAAACGCTCAAAAATGTTTTCTATCTGCTTTGAGTTTTTATAGTTTCTGACAAAGGGCTGATACAGCTCGTCGCGCAAAAGGAAAAATCCGAAATGATAGCACTCGGAGATCTCGTCTCTTAAAAACTGCACGCCGTGACCTTTTGGTAGATACAGGAGTGAATTTTCCGTCGTGTTGTATTTTTTGCCGTCTACGATGAAGGTATGATGTCCTTTTGTGAAAAATGCGAACTGATGATAGGTGCGCATGGGATCGGGCTCAACGTAGCGGGGAAAGAGCGTTTCCTTTCTCGGAGGGAGAACGTAGATAACGGGATTTGTGATCAGAAATTGAGTCATAAAACACCATCCATTATTTTTCTGTTTTTTTATTTTAGACTATACGAAAGAGTTTTTCAATGCTTTTTAAAAAAAACTGTTCCTAAAATTACAATTTTTTCGCAAAAGCTCATTTGATTTGCTCTTGCTATATGTAATAATAATGTATCAGTTAATGCCGTTTTGAACAAAAGCAACGAAAACAACGCTCTTGTTTTGTTGAAATGGCACAAATAAACCTTGGTATATCAATGAAAAGGAGTTTTCGAAAATGATGAAAAGAATTCTGGCAGTGCTCTTGTGTCTTTTGTGCGTTATTTCTGTTTTGTCAGCTTGCAAATCGACAGAGACACCGCCCGCAGATACCGCCGCTATCGACACGTCGGACGACGGAGCGGACGAAGAAGAAAAGGTAGTACTCCCCGAGAATATGAACTACAAGGGTGAGGATTTCTACTTTCTCACGGCAGGAAACGTCGCATATCACGACTTCGACGTTGAAGAGGATACGGCGGGACTCAACGCCGTGACCGAGGCTCAGTACAAGAGACTCAAATATTTTGAGGATAAGTATGGCGTTAAGATAATCGCTGACAGAAAGCAGGATAACTGGTCATACGGCGCAGGCCCCGGATACAAGACGGTGCAGACGCAGGTGCAGTCGGAGACTCTCTCATATCACCTTTGCCTCATCGGCGGATACGATGCTGCAGCGCTTGCGCGTGATAATTACCTGTACGATCTCAACTCTATGGAGTGGATAGATACCTCAAAGTCCTGGTGGGACCAGAATGCGAACACCGACCTTGCGATAAAGGGACTTTTGTTCTTCACGAACTCCGAGCTGACAGGTGCTTATTCCGAGACCACGTTCTCGATGCTCTTCAATAAACAGCTGGCAAAGTCACACCTCGGTGATATTGACGTATATCAGCTCGTTAAGGATAATCAGTGGACGGTAGATAAGCTCGGTGAGCTTTCAAGACGCGTCTCGGAGGACCTCGACGGTAACAGTATAATAAACTACAAGGACCGCTTCGGTATCTACACCTGGGACGATTCGATGATAGGTATGGTCGAGGCGGCAGGCTCAAAGATATGTACTATCGACGAGAACGGTGACGTTACTCTGTCGCTTAACAACGACAAGACCGTCAATATGATTAACAAATACGCAGCGTACGCATACGACGCCTCCTACGCTTTGCCTTTCCAGGCGGTGCAGAGAGAAGGATTGATGACGGGTGCTGACGTATACGCTTCCTTTGCCGAGAACAAGGCTCTGTTCTGGGCGGGCGCGACGGGTGACATTCCCTTCGTCAGAAATATGGAGAGTGACTTTGGTATCCTTCCTTATCCGATGCTCACGGAGGATCAGGGCAGATACTACTCCACCATGGCTCCCTACAACTCACAGTTTATCTGTATCCCTCTTTTCATAGATAACGAGATGGATTATATCGGCAGCGTGACCGAGGCGCTTGCGTATCACGGACAGCAGACGCTGACTCCTGCAGTATATGAAAAGACGCTGAAGGGACTTTACTCAAGAGACGAGGAGAGCTACGATATGCTCGATATCATCTTCGGCTCTTACTGCTACGACTTCGGCCTTTATTACAGAATAGGAATGTACCCCGATATGCTTCTTAATCTGCTCAGATACAAGAGCACCGATTTTGCTTCGGGCTTCCAGGACAGCAGTAAGGCGGCTGAGTACGAGTTGACAGTGCTCAACCAGTATTTTGACGAGCTCGTTGAATATTGGGAAGAAGAAAAGGCAGACTGATCTCTTGGCGATACACTCCGACGATTTTTGTGAAAATTAATTTTTGAAATTAATATAATTAAAAAATAAAACAAGGAGGAATGATCATGAAAAAGTTCACAGCAATATTGCTCGCTATGTGCTTTGCATTTTCGTCGCTTCTTTGCTGCTTTGCGGCAACGGAGACGGACGAGGTCGAGGCTTATGCGGCGCAGGACGAAAAGACAATCTATCTTAAAGCAGGTGCTACCGGAGACGGTACGAGCATCGACAGCCCCGTTGGCTCGTTCGTTACCGCGTGTCAGCTTGCGGCTGCAGAGACTGTCGACGTAAAAATACAGGTCATCGGCGAGATAGGATTCAACTACGCGGGCGGCCCTTGGGTATTTCCCGCACATACGAACAAGATAACCTTCTCGGGTTACGGCACCCGCGGTAAATTCAATATGAATACCGAAAACGGCGGCGGTGCGATATGGTACCTGATGGGAGACGTTCAGATAGAGTATATCGAAATGAACCTTTCCCCCTACCGCTTGTACATCATTACGCAGTTCCATAACCTCTATATGATGGACGGTATTACGATGAGCTCCGGCTCTAACAAATTCGGCATACTCGCCACAAACGGCGGCGATATCTCGTCAAAGTGGGATGGAACGAAGTACGTCGGAGACTCCGAGATAGTTCTCAGATCCGGTGTGTACGATGCAGTTGCTATCGGTGCGCAGAACGGAACGAAGGGACACGTTGACGGTCACGTCCGCCTTACCGTGCAGGGAAAGGCGGAGATATGGGACCTGCACGTAGCGCGTGATGCGAACGGAGCTACCGTCAGAGACGTTACGGTCATACTCGACGGCGGTAAGATCCAGACGCTGACTTCCTATCAGAACAAGGGTACGGATTTTGGAGTTACGGGCACATACAAGGTGATCGTTACCGAAAAATTCAACGTAGCAGGCAGCTTTACCCAGCACGTTTGGGGTGATAACATCTGGTACGGTATCTCGGGCGTTACCTTCTGGTCCGGATGCGAGTGGATAATAGATTCCGAAAACGTTGGTGATTATCTCGTAGAGATAGAAGAGGGCGTTTACGACGCAGTTCTTCCTTACGTAAAGGAATCCACCTTTACTGCGGGCGGAATTACTAAAATAGCATCAGGCGCAGGACTCGCGGGTGAAGATTTCATTCCCGACTACGAGGATGGACTCGAGGCACAGCCCAATACCGTTTACGTAAAGAATAACGGAAACGGCGACGGTCTCACTCCCCAGACTCCTACCGGTAACTTCATCACCGCTATGCAGCTCGCTGCCGCTATGGAAGGTGATGCAACGATCCAGGTCATCGGTGAGATATTCTGGGTATTTGGAAAGACTGCTTTCTATTCTCCCGCACATACCAACAAGATAAGAATTACGGGTGAGGGCACCTACGGTAAGATAAACGCAGATACCACCAACGGAGGCTCATCTATCTGGTATCTTAGCGGTGACACGCAGATAGATAACATAGAGTTTTCTCTCAAACCCTGGAGAATGTATATAATCACGCGTCTCCACGATTTCTATGCGCTTGAAGGTATAACGATGGCAAACGGCTCGAACAAGATCGAGCTTATGGGTGTATTAAACGACGCTGACCACGCTTTTGACGGAGTAGCATATAATGCAAACTACGAGATAGTTCTTCTCTCCGGTATATACGACTGGGTAGCGCCTTTTGCGGAGAACAGCAATCCTGCAGTAGACCTGATGGGTGAAGTTAACTTTACCTTCGGCGGTACGGCAGAGGCTTGGCTTCTCTGTGCGGCTGTCGGTACGGCATCTTCTGCTTCGAAGGTGAACTTCTACCTCGACGGCGGTATCATACACACCATGACCGCGTTTACTAACGCAACGGGTGCAACGGTCGCAACGGGCGTTGCCTATGCAATTGATGAGTTCAATATCACGGTTACCGAAAACTTTGACGTTTCAAAGAGCTTTACACAGCGTCCGTGGGAGGGTGATCTTACCTACGGTATTTCCGGTGCTTCTATTTACGGAGACGCTAACGTAGCGATCGAGAGCGGTATCGTCGGCTCGTACAACCTCAAGGTAGAGGAAGGCGTTTACGAGAACGTTATGGAGTACGTAAACTGGTCGTCCTTTACGAGTATTGAGATGATAGCGTCGGGAAGCGGACTTCCTTCCGACGAGCCCGAGGCGGTTTACGGTGACGTAAACGGCGACGGTGGATTCAACAATACCGATATAACCGAGCTTGTCAGATATCTCAGTGGTTGGGACGTATCCGACTTCGTTTATGAAAACGCAGACGTTGACGGAAACGGTAAGGTAAACAACCGCGACGCGTTCGCTTTGATAGTGGCGCTTGCTGATATCGAAAGATAAATGAATTTATTACCCGTTTTTGAGAAGCGCGGCAGACGAGCCTACGTGACGGTTTGCCGCGACTTGAAAACGGGTAATTTTACTTGTGCGTAAAAGTTTGGGTGAAATTTTCAGTTTCGTTTTTGCTTGAATTAATTGAAATTTCGTTTTATACTTAATGTAAGGCAAGTTGTTTATTTGTGCACAAATAACAGTGATCAAATTTGTGCAAAATGCACTTGAATTGAAGTAAAAAAGAAATTTTTAAAAAAATTAAGACAAGGAGAAATGATTATGAAAAAGATCACATCGATTTTGCTCGTAATATGTCTTACTTTTTCCTCGTTGCTTTGCTGCTTTGCAACGACGGACAACGGCGAAGTAGCAGCTGCCGTTGCGGTTGATGAGAAGACGTTTTACGCAAAGCAGGGTGCTGCAGGTTCCGGATCGAGTGCTGACGATGCTACGAGCTTCTGGAATGCATTGGTTCTTGCGGCAGCAGAGGCTGAAGACGCAAAGATCCAGGTAGTTGGCGAGGTGCTCATTGACCTGACCAATTACTGGGCGTTCCCCTACAACACAAACAAGATAACCATTACGGGTTACGGTACGCAGGGTAAACTCAATTTCTACACTCCCGTTGTAAACAACGCTTTTTGGTGTTTGAACGGTGATATTCAGATGGAGTATATTGAGGTGAACGTAAGCCCCAGTACTGTTTACATTATGCCTCAGTGCAATAGCCTTTATATGATGGACGGCATTACGATGACGTCGGGATCAAAGGGCATGACACTCCGTAATACCAACGGATACGATACCTCCCATAAGTATGATTCTGCGACGAAATCCTACAAGGCTGATTACGATATCGTTGTCAGATCGGGTTACTACGAACAGATAAACCCCGTTGCAATGGGCGGTACGAAGGGACATATCGACGGAAACTGCCGAGTATATGTCGGCGGCGAGGCTCGCGTTACGTCTATGATCATGGCTCGTGACGTATGGGGCGCATCGATAAAGAATCTCACCGTTATTCTTGACGGCGGTATGATCGAGGGCTTGATAGCATACCAGAACTGGTCAAAAGCAACTGACCTCTCCACCTATGGTTCGTTTGGTGCTATGGAAAACTACAAGGTGATCGTAACCGAGAACTTCAATATAGAACAGAGCTTCAACAACGAGCTTTGGGGACAGCCTGAAAACGTAACCTACGGTATTTCCGGTTTCTCTCTGTGGAAGGTACACGCAAGCTACTTGACCTACAACAAGGCGTGGGATTATCTCGCTTATACAGGAATTGACGGAACTACTCTCGGTCAGTACACGGTCGAGATAGAAGAGGGCGTATACGACAAGACGCTTCCTTACATATTTGCAGACCAGTTCACGGCAGGTGGAATCACCTCGATAGCTTCCGGCACGGGACTTCCCGCTGACCTGCTCCCCGAGATATTTGTTCCCGGCGATGACGTCGATCCCGACGATGGCGGTGAAACTCCTGACGACGGAGACGATATCCCCGATATCGAAGCACAGCCCAATACCGTTTACGTTAAGCACAACGGTGACGGCGACGGTCTCACTCCCAAGACACCTACCGGTAACTTCATCACTGCTATGAATCTCGCAGCAGAAATGGAAGGTGACGCTACCGTTCAGGTAATCGGTGAGATATTCTGGATATTCGGCAAAACTGCTTTCTATTCTCCCGCACATACCAACAAGATAAGAATTACGGGTGAGGGAACTAACGGCAAGATCACGGCAGATACTACAAACGGTGGCTCGTCCATCTGGTATCTCGGCGGTGATACGCAGCTTGATAATATCGAGCTTTCAATCAATCCCTCGGTAATGTATATAATCACACGTCTTCACAGCTTCTACGCTCTTGAGGGCGTTAAGATGTCTGACAACTCGAAGAAGATAGAGCTTCTCGGAGTATTGAACGAGGCTAACCACGCTTATGATGAAGCGTCGAATACGTTCGTTGCAGACTACGAGATAGTTCTTCTCTCCGGTGCTTACAACTGGGTAGCTCCTTTCTGCGAGAATGCAAGCGTGGCTGATCTCGTAGGTGAGGTTACATTTACTATCGGCGGAACTGCTGACGTATATCTCCTTGTTGCCTCGATCGGCTCGAACTCTTGCGCAGATAAAGTTAACGTCTACCTTGACGGCGGCGTAATTCACACTGCACTTGGCTTCTCCAATAAGGGCGGCGTTGCAATTTCTACTAATAACGTATCTTACGCAAAGGATGAATTCAACGTATACGTAACAGAAAACTTTGACATTTCAAAGAGCTTTACCGATCACGCGTGGGGAGACTCCGTAACGTACGGAATCTCAGGTACGTCTATTTGGAACGACGCTGCAAGTGCTTTTGATAGCGACCTTGTAGGCGACTACAACCTGTTTATTGCAGAGGAAAAGTACGATGAAGTTATCGCATACGTAAATGAGGATTCTTTCTCATTCGTAGGCTTTATCGGAGATGAACCCACAAAGCCCGTTTACGGTGATATCAACGGCGACGGGGCGTTTAACAATACAGACATCACAGAGCTTGTCAGATACCTCTCCGGCTGGACTGTTTCCGAGGCTGTAATTGACAACGCAGACTTTGACGAAAACGGCACGGCAAACAACCGCGATGCAATGGCTCTCATCGTAGCTCTTGTATCTGCTGACGAATAATAAAATACTGACTACCCCGCTACAAACGGGAGAGACGTTTTTCCCTTCATTATTTTTCGGCTCTCCCGTTTTTTCGTTTAAAATACTAATTTGCAAAACAATTGGTTTGGAAAGGAGATCCAAATATGAAAAAGATAACGGCAATACTGCTCGTTGCTTGTATGTCGCTCGCGACGCTTCTTTGCTGCTTTACGGCAAACGTAGCAAAGGCTGATACACCCGCAACGGCAAAGACGTTTTACGTAAAAGAAGGCGCTGCGGGAAATGGCTTGAGCCAAGAGACTCCTATGGGCAGCTTCAAGGATGCGTATGCTCTTGCGGCAGCAGAGACGGAGGACGCAACGGTACAGGTGATCGGTGAGGTAAATATTGACGTGAGAGCCTACTGGGTATTCCCGGGTCACACAAACAAGGTTACCGTTACGGGCAAGGACACACAGGGTAAGCTCACCTTTGATACCTCGGTAAACGGACAGAATTTCTGGTGCTTCAACGGTGACGTTCAGTTCGAAAACATAGAGATCAATCTGGTTGGTCTGACTCTCTATATTATGCCGCAGTGCAACAGCCTCTATATGATGGACGGCATCACGATGAGTGAGGGTTCGCAGAAGATGACTATCCGCAACACTAACGGATACGACACTTCTGACAAGTATGATTCTACCAACAAAAAGTATACTGCAGACTATGATATCGTGGTAAGATCCGGTGCTTATGAGCAGATCAACCCAGTCGCAATGGGCGGTACAAAGGGATACGTTGATGGAAACTGCAGATTATACTTCGGCGGCACTGCTCGTGTTTTGTCTATGATCATGGCGCGCGACGTATGGGGTGCTTCGATCAAGAATCTTACCGTTATCCTTGACGGCGGTGTAGTTGAGGGATTGATAGCATATCAGAACCATATGAATGCATCCGATTTTGACACATACGGTGTATTCGGCGCGATGGAAAACTACAAGATCATCGTAACCGAGAACTTTGACGCTGATGCAAGCTTCAATAACGAGCTTTGGGGACAGCCCGAGAACGTAACCTACGGTATTTCCGGCTTCTCTCTGTGGAAGGTACATGCAACCTACCTGACTCTCAACAAGGCGTGGGACTACAAGGCGTGGGCAGGAATAGCAGAAACTACTATCGGTCAGTACACGGTCGAGATAGAAGAGGGCGTTTACGACAAGACGCTTCCTTACATATTTGCAGATCAGTTCAGCGAGGGCGGAATCGTAAAGATCGCGTCGGGTACGGGACTTCCCACCGACATACTCCCCGAGACTGACTCTACTCCCGACGTAAACGAACCCGGACAGGGCGGCGACCAACCCGGACAGGGCGGTGAGCAACCCGGACAGGGCGGTGACCAACCCGAGCAGGGCGGTGACGACACCGATATCGAGGCAAAGCCCAACACGATCTACTTAAAGCAGGGCGGAACCGGTGACGGTCTTACTCCCGACGCTCCTATGGGTAACTTCATTATGGCGCTTGACGCAGCTGCAGCTATGCAGGGCGACGCTACCATTCAGGTCATCGGCGAGATCAGCTGGGTATTCTCGGATACTCCTCTCGTTTCTCCCAACCATACCAACAAGATCAGAATTACGGGTGAGGGCACCAACGGTAAGATCACCGCAGATACGACGAAGACTTCTATCTGGTATCTCGGAGGTGAGACGCAGATAGACAACATCGAATTCTCGATCGATCCCGGACTTCTTCACATAATTACCCGCCTTCACAGCTTCTACGCTCTTGAGGGAATCAAGGTAACCGGCTCAAGCCGTCTCAACCTTATGGGTGTATGGAACGAGGCAGACCACGCGTTTGAAAATAACGTCTACAAGACAAATTACGAGCTCGTAGTTCTCTCGGGACTCTACGAGGTAATTGCTCCATTTAGCCAGAACGGAAACAAGGGCGACCTTGACGGCAACGTTGACTTTGTATTCGGCGGTGACGCTCAGGCACTCGTAGTTACTATAACCTACGGTTGCTCAAATTCCGTAAAGAGCGCAAACGTTTACCTTGACGGAGGCGTGATAGAGACGCTCATCGCATTCACCAACGGTTCCACCGACGCTATAAAGACAAACGGAACTCCCGCTGCAAAGAGCGTGTTCAATATAACCGTTACCGAGAACTTTGACGTTTCAAAGAGCTTCTGCAATCATCCTTGGGGCGAAGAGAATATCACCTACGGTATCTCGGGTACGGCTCTGTGGACGAATGCGGCGATCGCACTTGAAAACGACGCTATCGGTACTTACACGCTCAAGATAGAAGAGGGCGTTTACGACGAGGTCATGGCAAAGGTCAATGCGGCTTCCTTTGATAACGTAAAGAAGATCGCATCAGGCACGGGCTTTGATCCCGTACCCGATCTCAACCCCGATACGGGTGATATGACCGTCGTTATTGCGCTTGTGATGCTCACCGCAGTAGCGGCAGCATCGGTGCTCGTCGTAACGAAAAAGAGAACGAACAGATAGATCCGGCTACGCTAAAAAAAGGCGTGATACTCGGTTTGAGTATCACTCCTTTTGTGCGTTTTTTGTGAATATTACAGATAGGAATTGCGCTTTCTGTATTCGCTGGGTGAGATGTCGGTTGCCTTTTTAAATTGCTTGCAGAAATAGTACACGTCATAAAATCCACATTCCTCGGATATCTCGTGGATGAGAGCGTTCGTCGTGAGCAGGAGCTTTTTGGCGTGTTCTATCTTCAGGTTGTTAATGTGCTTTTTTGGAGGACACATAAAAAACGAATTGAACAGGGTAGTGTAGTAGCGCGTGCTCATCTTGCTCATTTCTGCGAGCTTTTCAGTTGAGATATCAGCGTCAATAAAATGACTTTCAAGATATTTTACCGAATTTTCTATCTTTTGATACTGTCTGTTAGAATGATATACGGCACTGTCGTTTGTCTGTATTATCGAGATTATCTTGTATGCGTCGCAAAACTGGAGCGACTCGTATCCGGCGGGCTTGGTGCTTTCAAGGTGGAGCATATGCAAAAACAGCTCTTTAAGACGCGGAAAATTTTTGTATGAGCGCACAAAAAACGGATATTCAGAGGAGTTGGCAATCTCAAAGTTGAAGCGTAAAAAAGTTGCGTTGTATTCACGTACGAATCCGTATTTAAGTCCCTTTGGCAGATATACGAGGTCACCTGCGCCGACGGTTATGCGCTTTTCTCCAATCACGAAATCCGTCTTTCCGTCGATAAACAGTACTAAACCGTGGGTGAGTCTGCCGGGGTTTGGGGCTATTTCCTTTGGCTCGATGTTTACCGTACCTATGTGTGATATGCGCGTGATAGGGTTTGATTTCAAAAACAGATCCATATTGCATACCTCTGTAAAAGTTCTTTGATCTATTTTAACTTTTAAAATTGCAAAAAGCAATAGCATATTGAAAAAATGTTCCGAAAAATACATTGTGTGCACAAATTTACATTTCTTTTTATTGTTATATATGAGATAATGGATATAAACAATTTATCGCATATTAGCAATTAACTGCGATCTTGTATGTCAAAAAACAAACAAAAAGGAGAAAAAATATGAAGAACAGACTTTTGGCAATGCTCTTGCTCGTCGTCTTTTTGCTCATTCCGGTAATGACGGCTTGTCAGTCGGGCGACGATTCAACTCAACCGAAGGATACATCTGACGGAGCAAATACGGCTGATACCGATTACGTCGAAAAGGTAGTACTCCCCGAGGATATGTACTATGACGGCGAAGATTTTATCGTTCTCACCGCAGGTAACGTTGCGTACAACGACTTCAACTTCACCGAGGATACCGCGGGCGTTAACGTAGTGTCCGAGGCTCAGTATCTGAGACTCAAGTATTTTGAAGAGAAATACGGCGTTGCTATCACTGAGGAAAGAAAGCAGTATGGGTCCTCTTACGGTGATGGCCCCGGATTTAAGTCTATTTCAACTTCAGTTCAGTCCGAGACTGTATCCTATCATCTTGGGATAATCGGTGGATACGACGTTGCTAATCTTGCAAGAAACAATTTCTTGCACGATCTCAATTCCTTGCCCTACGTTGATACTTCAAAGTCGTGGTGGGACCAGAATGCCAACAACGACCTTGACATAAACGGTCTTCTTCTCTTCACAAACGGCTCTTTGACAGCGGCATATTCTGAGTCTACCTTCGTTATGCTCTTTAACAAAGAACTCGCAAAGTCACACTTTACCGAGGGACAGGATCCCTATCAGGACGTAAAGGATATGAAGTGGACGATAGACAGACTCGGTGAGCTCTCAAGACTCGTTTCGGACGACCTCAACGGTGACTCCGTTATGGACTATAATGACCAGTTCGGAATCTACACCTGGGACGACTCGATGATAGGTATGGTCGAGGCGGCAGGATCAAAGATCTGTACTATTGACGACGAAGGTACCGTTACTCTTACTCTTTATAACGACAAGACCGTTAATATGATAAACAAGTATGCTGAATTTGCATATAACGGACAGTATGCGCTGGGATACCAGGCGTACATCCGTGCAGGCAGGCTGACCGCTGACGGCGTTTACGCTGCATGGGGAGAGAACAAGGCGCTCTTCTGGGCTTCCTCCACCAACAACATTCCGAGAATACGCTCGATGGACAGCGACTTTGGTATTCTTCCTTATCCGATGCTTTCCGAGGATCAGGGAAGATACTACACGACTATCGCTCCTTATAACTCACAGTTCATCTGCGTACCGCTATATCAGGAAGATTACGAATTTGTCGGTAGCGTTACAGAGGCTCTTGCTTACCACGGAAAAGAAATGATCACTCCCGCGGTCTACGAAAAGACGCTGAAGGGAATATATGCAAGAGACGAGGAGAGCTACGATATGCTCGATATCATCTTCGGTTCATACGGTTACGATTTTGGTCTCTATTACAGAATAGGTATGTATGCGGACGGACTTCTCAACCTTCTCAGAAACAAGTCTAACGCTATTACATCCGTTTACCAGCAGAGTGAAAAGGCGGCAAACGCTGAGCTTGCAACCCTCAACGCACACTTTGAGTCTCTTATCGACTATTGGAATACACAGAAAAACGAGCAGTAACGGCAGAGACGTATAGTCTATAGTTCGTACATAATTTTCACGGAGAATTTAAAATGATCTTGAAAAACAAAAAAATACTCGGAGCCTTGTTGCTTTTGCTCGTAGTCACGATAGCGATCTGCTCGTGTGCGGGCACGCCAGAAACTCCCTCAACGGATACGTCGGGGGCGGCGGATACTGCGGGAGACGCTGCGGATGCGCCCATCCCCGATCCCGATCCTTCTTATACGTCGGATAAATACAACGTCATCTCAAAAGAAGAATATATGGACAAGATAACCGCCGCTTTCCTTGGACAGCTTGCGGGATTCTTGTCGGGACACGAATTTTCGACAAGCGGTGACGGTGGTATGGCTGTTGCAATGCCCGAGTCAAAGTTCGAGTATCTTGGCGGTCTTTACGCAGACGATCCGAGATGCGACAAGCACATAAAGCAGGTCTCCTCGGGTATCTGGGAGGTATGGTTTGACGACGATTTTAGTGTTGACGTAGTTAATCAGTATATCCTCGGAGATATGTACCGTCAGAAAAAGACGCCTACGCAAAAGTATATATCTGACGGATGGATAACCTACGACGTCTGGGATATGGGCGGCGGACAGCGTCAGGCGGGTGCGTTTGGTAACATTCAGCGTCACGGATATCTTCCTCAGTTTGCCGGAAACGGTGAATTTGACAACTGGTACAGTTATCTCAGCGAGCCTTATCTCGCGACGGATACGCTCGGATTTAACGCGGCAGGTATGCCCGAAACTGCAAAAGAGCTGTCAGGTATGTTTGCACAGGTAACGGGTGACCGTGACAACGTGCTTTGGGCACAGATGTTTGCGACTATGATCTCAAACGCTTTCTTTGAAAGCGATATTCAGACGCTCATTATGGAATCCTGTAAGGTGTTCCCCGAGGGCTCGTGGCCTCTTCAGATAATCGAGGACGTATTTACGGTTTACGAGAAATACCCCAACGACTGGCGCAAGGCGTATATCGAGTTTGAGGCAAAGCACTGCACTAAATACACCTCGGATGCGGGTACGGACATCAACTGTGGATTCGTTATTCTTGACCTTCTCTACGGTGGCGGCGACTATATGACCACCTGTAAGATCGGCTCTCTTGCGGGTTACGACTGTGAGTCAACCTGCGGAATAGCTCTTGCGGTGCTCGGAATTATCGGAGGTACCGAGATCCTTCCCGAGGATACAAACACGTATATCTGGCAGGACGGAGAGGGAATACTGACAAACAAGGTATTCACTTCCTGGGATCAGGGCGTATGGATGAAGGCAGGAGGACTGCCCGAGAGAATAAAGATATCAAAGGTGCTTGAAAAGTATCAGAAGAACTTTGAGTCGGTACTTGAGGAAATGGGCGGAGAGTCTGACGACTATTACTACTACATTCCCAAGCAGACGCTCGGAGAGTACGATACGATAGAGATAGAAAACTCATTCTTCGGAAGCGGAGATACCACGGGCTTTGAGACCGAGGGTACCGTTACTATGACAGATATGGCTACTATGGGACAGAGTGCGGTTGAGCTTAAGAACAACGCCTCTATCTCCCAGACGGTCAGCGGACTTGAAGTCGGAAAGACGTACGCGCTTTCCGCTTATATCAGAACCAGCTCCAACGGTACGGCTTACCTCTTTGCGTCTGAAGTAAACGGTCAGAACGCTGTCTGCGCCTCTGTTCATCAGACGCAGGGCTCTGCTGCTAAAAATGAGAACAGAGTTACCTACAGCGCGGTTAAGAGAACTCTCGTCTTTACGGCTACCGCCGGAGAAATGAAGATAGGCGTGAAGTTTGTGGGTACGGGCGACGAGTACGCGATAGCGGACGCGTTCAACCTCTTCAGGATTACCGAGACGAAGGTCGGAGAGGTCACGATAGAGAACAAGACTGCCGACAACAAGTGCGATCAGGTGCTGACGCTTACCGTAAACAGTGAAACGAACAAGGAAGCGTACCTCAAGATCACTTTTGCAAACCCCAACGGCGAGATAAAGAAACTGCCGCTTACGGTCAATTATCTCAAATATGCGACTATGGGACTTTACAAAACTTGTGAGACGGAGGGCATGGAGGGCGTTGACTGCGTATACGTTCCCCTTACTCTGATCAAGGGTGAAAATTCAATAGTTTCCACTTACTCGGGCGCTATCTACGTTTACAGCGTTGAGTACGTTGAGCTGACGACTACTTACTAAAACGATAAGCCCCGACGGTTACGTCGGGGCTTATTTTTGCGCGTTATATTGACTTAATTCGTATTTAAGCTATAATAGTATTGAACGAAAACGGAGGAGGGATAGCGTGGCAAGTCGTTTTGAAGCGCTTGAAAAAATGGAGTTCGTCGTGACGTACGCTTGCGGCGGTAGATGCAAGCATTGCTCACAGGGCGAGCACGACTCGCGCTCTGCCCGTATATCTCCGTCTGCCGCAGCGGATGCAGTCAGAGAGGTTGCAAAGCGATATCCGATAAAGACGGTCATGTGCTTCGGCGGAGAACCGCTTTTGCATACAGACGCCGTGTACGAGATAATGCGAGCTGCAACGGAGAGGTCGGTCGCAAGGCGTCAGCTGATCACGAGCGGATACTTTACTACGTCAGCCGAGCGTGTGCGCGAGGTGTGTCAGAAACTCTGTGAGTGCACAGTCAACGACGTTTTGCTTTCGGTCGATTCCTTCCACGCGGAGCATATTCCGATGGAGTGGGTAAAGCGCTTTGCCGTCGATGCTCTTGATTTGGGACTTCCGATAAGGACTCAGCCTGCGTGGCTCGTATCAAGAGCGGACGACAACCACTACAACGAAAAAACGCGCGAGCTTCTTTCTGAGTTTGAAAGGATCGGGATCTTCCAAAACGACGGTAACGTGATCTTCCCCGAGGGGAATGCACTGAAATATCTGTCGCAGTATTTCGTCGGCGGAGCACCGGAAAACCCGTATACGGAGGATCCGAATAACGTGCGGTGCCTTTCCTTTGAGCCTGACGGCACGGTGCTCGGCTCAAACCTGTACGAGCGTGATATCATCAGTATAATGCGCTCCTACGACCAAAACGAGAAAAACTGACAGGAGAAGAAATATGGATTTTTACGAAATCGCCCTTGCGCGTCAGTCCTGCCGCAAATATGATCCCAACAGAGCCGTAGAGGAGGAAAAACTGCAAAAAATCCTCGAAGCAGGACGGCTCGCACCTTCCGCTTGCAACGGACAACCCTACCATATCACCGTATGCGAGGGAGAAAAGGCGCGAGAGATAGCGGATGCCGTTGGCGGTATGGGAATGAACAAATTTGCCAAGGACGCACCGATAATGCTCGTTATCAGCGCAGACAAGCTCGTGAAAACGGCGGCGCTCGGCTCAAAGCTCACGGGAATCGACTATTGCAGTATCGACATCGGGATACTATCGGCGTATATAACGGCAGAGGCGGCGGCACAGGGGCTGGGCAGTTGTATTCTCGGCTGGCTTGATGAAAAGAAAATACAGAAGATCTGCGCCATCAGCGCTCCGATACGCCTCGTCATTACTCTCGGATATGCGAGTGAGGACGATAAGCAAAGAACGAAAAAACGCAAGGAGATGACGGATCTCGTTTCAAGGTTGAAATGAGCGTGGGGGCAGGTATGAGTTTGCTTTTGGAATTGTTTATTACTATGCTAAAAATAGGCGCGTTCACCTTTGGTGGAGGCTACGCTATGATAGCTCTGCTCGAGCATGAGTTCGTAACAAAAAAAGGCTGGATAGAGCGTGAGGAGTTTCTCGATATCGTTGCGATAGCGGAATCAACTCCGGGACCGATCGCGATAAATATGGCAACCTATATAGGATATAAGAGACGCGGAGTGGTAGGTGCCGTCGTATCGACTTTCGCTATGTGTATTCCGTCCTTATTCATTATTTACTTTATATCATTATTTTTTGACGCTTTTATTTCTTTTGAGATAGTATACGCGGCTTTTCGCGGGATACAGGCGTGCGTTTTATACCTGATACTCTCGGCAGGCATCAGATTGTTCAAAAAAATAAAAAAGACGCCTATCAACGTCGTCATATTGTCATCAGTCGTTGTCTGTACCTTCGTTTTATCGTTGTTCGCGGTGAAGTTTTCCTCCGTGTTCTACATTCTGATATGCGGTGGTCTGGGCGTGCTTTTGTTCCTTATCAAGAGCGTCGGACGTAAGGACGGGGAGGCGAACGAATGATATATCTGACTTTGTTTTTGACCTTTTTTGAGGTAGGCGCGTTCACGTTTGGCGGCGGTTACGCCATGATATCCCTGATACGAGAAAAGGTCACCTTGCACGGCTGGATGAGCGAGGAGGAGCTGCTCAATATGATAGCGGTATCCGAATCCACCCCGGGACCCATAGCCGTTAATATGGCTACGTTCGTAGGCTCAAGCGAGGCGGGGGCGCTGGGGGCTGTCATTGCTACCCTCGGTGTCGTGCTACCGTCGTTTCTCATCATTTTAGCGGTTGCCTCACTTGTTTCAAACCTTATGAAATACGGAGCAGTCAAGGCGGCACTCGGCGGAATACGTCCGTGTGTCGTTGCGCTTATACTCGGTAGTGCCGTTACGATGATATCGTCAAATATTTTCGGTTTTTCACGATTCGGAGACGTGCCGACGGTAGACGTGCGTGCTTTAATAATTTTTATCGCAGTTATGCTCTCGTCGCTTCTCATAGGAAAGATAAGAGGCAAGAGCCCATCCCCCATATTGTTGATATTAGTTTCGGCTGTTCTTGGAGTATTGCTTTATTGATTTTGATTTAGGAGAAATCGTATAAAATGGCTTCGTTTTGTTGCTTGTTGATGTTGGTGACGCCGGTAGGTTGTAATACAAAAAAGCGAAGTGCGTCAAATGTTCCCAATAGCATCGGAGCGCAGCTGGTGAATTGACGTTGAGAGTCGAAAAATGCCAAATCAACGGTAAAAATGAGGAGTATATATGAGTAAATTCAAAGAACGGGCAAAAAAACTGAAAACGGACGTTCCCGCAGTATTTCTCGCGCTTAAGGACAAGCGCACGCCGTGGTACGCGCGGATAATTGCGGCAGCGGTCGTCGTCTACGCCCTCTCGCCGATCGACCTTATTCCCGATTTTGTTCCCATTCTCGGATATTTGGATGATCTTGTCATTCTACCGCTTCTTATCGCGTGGTGCGTGCGGTGCATACCGAGCGGATTGTTTGCGGAGTATCGACTCCGCGCCTATGATACGTGGGGAAACGGCAAGCCTGCCCGTTGGTATTACGCCGTACCATTCGTGCTGATATGGGCAGCGGTGATCACTATTGTGGTGCTTGCGCTTGTTTGAAGGTAGAAAAAGAAATAGCCTCGTTATGCCAAGACGGTTTCCGTTTTTGTATGACGAGGCGTTTTTATTCGTTGGGAAAGAGGCTGAGTCGGTCTGTCTCTTTGCAGTAAATACCGAGAAAAATATCCCGCGCACTGTCAAATCCACGGCTTTTCAGTTGCTTTTTAAGCCACCTCTCGTCGAGTCCCATACGTGCGAGATTCTCACCCAGAATATGACCGTCCATGATCACCTCAACGCCAATGTACGAGGGCGTTGCCGTAATTTTTAAGTCGTCAGGAGTAGCGGGACGGTTTGCGGCTTTGGGCAGGACCGAGAGCTTTCCGTTGTGCTCGTAGACTGCGGTCTGTATCTGATCGAGATCAAAATACCCAAGCTCGCGGCACATCAGCATAAATTCGGAGAGGTCGAGCTTTGCTTTTTTGAGGTTGCCGCGGTATAATTTGCCGTCGTCAAAAAGTATCGTCGGCGTGCCGTTTACGTATTTTCTCGAGCGTTGAAGCTTCGTCGTCAGAATGGTAAGCAGCACCGAAGCACCGCCGTAGACGGCGAGCGCGACGAGGGGCTTGTAGGGCGCTTCAAGCTCAGTCGCAAGCTCAGCACCGATAGAGCCTATCGTGATGCCGCTGATGTAATCGAAAAAGTCAAGCTGCGCCACCTGCTTGTGCCCCATGAGCTTCGTGATGATAAAGAGCGCCGCCACCGATAAAAGCGCCGTAAGTACGACTTTTGCCACGTCCATTTTTTCACCCCCTGTATCAGGGGTTATTATGCGAAAAAAGGAAGTGAAATATGCACGACGGAAAATATTGCGGTCGTTTTTTAGTCTTGTGTCGGTTTGGCTTTTACCTTCATCGTCAGAAAGAGCGCGAGAGCAAGCAGAGCACTCGCGGTGCAGGAGATGAGCGGGCTGAGCCAAACACCGTTTAGCTCAAGCGCGGGAGTGAGCGCAAAGAGAGCTACGATAGGGAAGACAAGAGTTCCGAAAAAAGATGTGAGCATAGACCGGACAGGACGCTCGAGCGCGGTAAAATAGGACGAGAAGCACATATCCACCCAGCCCGTGAGGTATGAGAGGGAAAAGAGCTTCATACCGACAACACTGACCGCTAAAAGCTCGGTGTCCTCGGGTTTGACAAACAGAGGCGCTACGTACTGTCCTGCAAACATCATAAACAAGAGGGAAGCGGAGGAGAGAACTATCGCTCCGAGGACGACTCGGCGGAATATTGCCTTGACCTTGCTCGTTAACTTCGCACCGTAGCAGTAGCTGATAGCTGGCTGGAGCGCATCCGTCATTCCAAATACGAGCATACCGATGATGCTGTCAACGTACATTATGACCGAGAATGCGGCAAGAGCAGTTGTGCCACCGTATTCAAGCAAAAAGAAATTATACACGATAGACATGATCGACATCGAGATGCTACTGAAGAATTCACTTGATCCGTTGGCAAGGATACGGAAGAAAACCGCCTTTTCAATCTTACCTTTGGTATAGTACAGATCCATACGCTTCTTTCGGAAAAGGATGAGCGTAATGACCGAGCCAAGCGCCATCGCAAGACAGCTTGTGAAAGCCGCCGCCCATACACCTTGACCGAGGAACACGATCAAGATCACGTCGAGAACAATGTTAAAGACCTGCGTTCCTATACTCAGCCACATCGAAAGCCTTTCCTTGCCGCAAGCGCGGAGATAGTTATCGGTAGCGTGGTAGATGAGCATCAGCGGTGCAAAAGCGGCATAAACGCGGGTGTATGTGATGCCGTAGGCTATGGCTTGTTCGGTAGCGCCAGGGGCAATAAAACGTACGAACGGTTCGGAAAAAATATAGCCGAGCGCTCCAACCACGCAGGATAGGAGAAATATCAGCTTCAGAGTGAATGTGAATATCCTCGATGCCTCCTCGCGCTTTCTCTCACCGAGCAGTATCGAGATGCGGACGGAAGCACCCGTTGCGATCAGATTGGACAATCCAAATACGATCATAATGATCGGCATTATCAGATTGATGGCGGCGAGCGCATCCTCACCGATGAAACGACCGACAAACAAGCCGTCTGCTATCTGATAGAGCGCACCAAACGCCATCGTGATCATTGACGGTATAGCGAGACGGAAGAATAGCTTTGTCGGCGGCAGCTTTTCAAAAATTTCGGAATCCATTATAACCTCACAAAAAAATAAGGCTCCGGCTATTGCAAAAACACAATAACCCGAGCTCACTCGGACACCTAATCCGGCATTACGGTACTACGGTACACAGCCTCCGGTGACGTATTCATTTATTATATTATACCACCTTCCCTGCAGAATGTCAACCCCCTCACACCTCTGCAAAACTCCCACTCAAACCTGCCCCGCAAACACCGACAAAGTTCCCCAAATCGTTGACATTATCCCGTAAAAGCGGTATAATTAAACTGATAAAGTGTATTTTTTGATAAATCACTATACACAAGGTTAAAATCTATGACAAAACAAGAATTTTTTGAATACTGTCTTGGAACGTACGGGACTGTGGAGGACTATCCGTTTGAGGATGATTTTGAGACGGCGGTGCTGAGGCACGGGGCGAGCCGCAAGTGGTATGCGCTGGTGATGAGGATCTCGCGGCGCAAGCTTGGTTTTGACAGCGATGAGGTAATTGACGTTGTCAATCTCAAGCTCCCGGTCGAGATGTTCGGTTCGTTTGGGGCGGCGGACGGTGTTTTTCCCGCCTATCACATGAACAAACTTCACTGGATATCTCTCGTGCTTTCGGACGCGTCGGACGACCTGGTGAAATTTCTCGTAAACGCAAGCTACGAGGCAACAAAGGAAAAGAAAAAAGTACGGGCGAGATGAACTGACAAAGGAAAATACAGACGATACAGCATTGACAAGAGCCGAGCGGTAAACTACAATGCCGACTCGGAGGGCACGAAGGTGGTTTTTAGGAATCTGTCAAAGATGCTTTTAAGTTTCAGAGACGGTGAGTCGTTGATTGAGTCATGAGGCGAAGCTATCGACAAGGATCACCACCGCCGCAAATGATAATTCATCCAACGCCTTTTGCGGGGAATGAAAAAACGGAGGATCGTGTTGTTTAGGTAAAAATAAAAAAACGCCAACGTGTGAGCGTGATGTTCTTATCAGAGAATTTATAATAGGAAGTCGGATCGTAGCCATGTCGTTCTGTGAGC
>JAZQXE010000030.1:0-17477 GCA_045632705.1 Eubacteriales bacterium
CCTCCGATAAAGTTGACGCCCGTTTCCTCTGCGGCTCTCTGCAGCGTCTTTGCTATCTTTACGTATCCGTCGCTGTCGGTGTTCCCTCCGATCAGAGAAACGGGGGTAACGGAAATACGCTTGTTTACTATCGGAACACCGTAGTATTTTTCGATCTCGTTTGCGACGGGTACGAGATTTTCTGCTTTTTTCGTGATCTTGTCGTATATCTTCGTGCAGAGTCTGTCCGTGTCGTCGCTCGTGCAGTCAAAGAGGGAAATGCCCATCGTGATGGTACGCACGTCCAGCTTTTCCTGCCTTATCATATTTATTGTTTCAAGAATATCCTGATTGTTGATCATTTTTGCCCTCGTTACGATTTAATCATATATTGTGCATAGCGTCGAAGATATCTTCGTGCATTGCCTTGATCTCGAGTCTGTTATCCTCACCGAGCTTTGCGAGTGCATCCGTAAAATCAGAGAAGTTGCACTTGAGCTCCGAGATGTCAACGAGCATTATCATAGCGAAATAGTCTTTGAGTACGCTTTGCGTAATGTCCTCAATATTTGCGCTGTGGTCGGCGCAGAGTGCCGCAACCTTTGCGATGATTCCTACGGAATCCTTTCCGATGACTGTGATTACTGCCTTCATATCAATTTGGTCTCCTTATCGGTATTATTGTCAACTCATATATTACTATATTTCTTTTGCGTTTTCAACTGTTTTGCTCTTTTTTCTTACGCTTGCGGCATAAATCGTACTTTTTGACAAAAATCGCTCGTTTATAGATGTTGACTTATGCATTCTTTCGTTGTATAATAGCCATTGTGTTTTGAAAAAAATAGTTTGCGGAGGAAAAAATGGAACAAACTTTTATGACTCTCATCAAAGATATGCTTGATTATCTTTCAATGCATCTCGTGTCTATCATATTTACTATAATAAAGGGCGGCGTCGTATTCTTCGTCGGATGGAAGCTGGCAAAGATAATCGTTAAGCTTATCAGAAATTCAAAGGGCTTTCAGCGACTTGACGATGGTATTGAGACGTTTCTTGGCAGCCTTATCGAGATACTGCTCAAGGTCACGGTCATTCTTACCGTTATAGCCGTTCTCGGAATAAATCTCTCTGCGGCTGTCACGGCTCTTGCGAGTGTCGGTCTTACCTTCGGTCTTGCATTCCAGGGAGCTCTGTCCAACTTCGCGGGCGGATTTATCATTCTCGTTTTCAAACCCTTCAAGGTGGGCGACTATATAGATACCCATACCGACAGCGGAACGGTCGAGTCGATAGCTATCTTCCACACAAGACTGTGTACTCCCGACAACAAGGTCATCTGCATCCCGAACGGAACGCTTTCTAATGCTTCTGTCATAAATTATTCTATGCTTCCGGAGCGCAGACTTGATTTTACCCTCGGTGTTGCCTACGAGAGCGACCTCAGACTTGTGAAGGAGACTCTGCTTGAAATAGCAAATTCGCAGGAAACTCTCTTGAGAGATAAGCCTATCACCTGCGAGCTTGGCTCGTTTGGTGATTCCGCTATCAATATGGTACTCAGAATATGGGTGAAGAGCAGCGACTACTGGACTACCTGCTTTAAGATGAACCAGGAAATAAACGATGCCTTCAACGAAAAGGGGATCGTTATCGCTTATCCCCAGCTTGACGTGCATACAAAGTAAAACTAAAAACAGCAAAGAGGGTCGTTTCGTCTTGCGGCGGAGCGATCTTTTTTTGCCCTCACAAACAAAAAACACGGCTTTTAACAAAAAAGAGGATATTTGTTCGCTTTGCGTATTATTATTTCTTGAATATTCAGTTTGTGCATGTTAAAATAGTAAAAAACACCATGAATTCTTTTTGAGGTGAGCGGAAATGAGTAACAATGAAATAAGATCATATTCTATTTGCGGAATGACAGAGGCAGTTTATTCGTATGAAAACAAGCTTGATGCTCCCTCGGACGACGTCATATGCGCTTACGGCGAGTTTGAATATCGCGATGGAGCAATGAGAGGTGCGCGTGGAGCGGTTTCGGGACACAATACGGCGCTTATCGATACCCGCAATTTTATGGATTTTTCACTGAACGTTGATTTCGTTTCACATAAGGGCGGCGGAGGAGTGTTCTTTTCTTGCGACGGAGAAAGAGTTAAAAAAGGTATTCCTGAAGACGTGGCAAACGGTTATTACGCTTTTATTTCAAGCGACGGAGATGCCGGTGCTATAGGATGCACAAATCCTCTCGGAAGATGGATCGGAAATTTCTCGGTATCTCCGAAAAACAGACTGAAGGACGGACAAAGCCTGCGCCTGTTTGTCCGCAGCAGTGGTAATTTCATCATATATACCCTCACCGATATAGAAAGCGGGGAAGAGGTGTACCGCTACGAGTACAAAAAGAGCTATTCAAGATACGACAATGCACCGTACGAGGTCGGAGTGGTTGCGCTACGCCTTAACAACGACGGCGGTGTCGGCGGCTTTAAGGACCTTAAAATAACGGAAAGAAAGAAGAGTGTCGTTTCCGACGTGAAAATAAAAAAAGGAGAAATGATGCAGCTTTCCGTTATACCCGATAAGTGCGAGGATATGATCACCTACACGGATCGCAACGGAATGGGATACGCATTTTCTTATGACGCGGCGGTCGAGAGATTCTTCCTTTACAGATATAATGACGGAGAATTGCTTTACTTAGCGGAGCATGCGATGATGCTTACAGCAGGCAGAGAATATCCTGTGCGAGTGACGTATACCGAAAAGATGCTTTCCGTTTACGTTCAGGATATGCGCTATCCCGTTATGGAGGCTCTTATAAGCGATGCAAAGGAGCTTTGCATCGGCTCAACAGCACCTATATCGTTTGAGATCAGTCCCTATGAAGCTCCGAAATACGAAAGGACGTATACCAACCCTGTTGCACACGGAGCTGACCCTGAGATCCTGTATCACGACGGTTACTATTATCTCTATAACCTTGACAAGAGACAGGAGCCGAACAGAGTAAGGGTAAGGCGCTCACGCGATCTTGCAGAGTGGGAGGAAGCGGGATCTTGCTTTGTTCCCGATGAAAACACACCTATACAGACGTTTATGAGCCCGAACGTATTCTTTTGGGACGGCATCTTCTATCTTCTCATCGCTTCTCACGTTGGAGGAACGTCAAGCCACGAATATTACGTGTTCTACGCTCATTCAACCTCTCCCACGGGTCCGTTTATTATGGACGGAGACCCCCCGTATATAAATGCTCATCAGGAGATAGGCGGAGCTCCTTTTATAGATGATGACGGAAGGATATATTTGAGTACCGTCAGATTTGCAGGCGGAAACCACGTTTACGTCCAGGAGATAAAAGCGAAGGACGGCAAGATAACGCCCGTTGGCGAGTCGGTCCATTGCTTCTCTCCGTCAGAGCATTACGAGATAGATGACTGGGGCAAGATATCAGAGGGCGGTGTTGTTACAAAGCACAACGGATACTACTATATGATGTACGCTTGCGGTCACTTCCGCGGTCATTACGGTGAAGCATACGGAGTGAGCAAAAATATTCTCGGTCCGTATGTAAAATATAAGTATAATAATCCCTTACATTACACGGAATATGCCGACGGCGCCGGAGACTGTATGTTTGTTCCCGCAAAGAACGGCAAAGAGCTGTTCGTGGTATATCACAAGCATACCGTTGTGGGCAATAAGGGATATGACAGAGTTGTGTGCGTTGACAGAGTGTATTTTGTTCCGTCAGAGGACGGAGGTCCTGATGTTCTGAGGGTTTACGGTCCGACGGTAACTCCTCAGCCCGTTCCCGAGGAGTGAGTCGTCATACTAACATATATATGAAAAGTGGTTGCTTCGTTTTTGCGAAGCAACCACTTTTGCTTGAATGCTATTTGCTTTTTTGTTTTCGTTTATGGTAGGATCCTGCTAAAACCTTTATTTGCCAAAACCTTTATTTGCCGAGAGCGGCTGCACCGATGAGTCCTGCGTTGTTTCCGAGTAACGCTATCTTTATCTCGGTCTTGTTGTCGTACGAGCGCGTGTACTGCGCCTCGTTTATCTTGGGAAGAAGGGGAGTGAGCAGATACTCGCCCTCACCGCTGAGACCTCCGCCGATAGTCAGTATCTCGGGCTGGAAGATGTTGATGAGATTAACGATTCCGCACGCGAGATATTCGAGATATTCGTCGTAGAGCGCAAGTGCAGGAGCATCCCCGGCCTTTGAAGCGTCAAATACGGTGCGCGTGGTTACGTTGTTTTCGTCTCCGTTGCACATATCTATCATAAGGGAGGGGATCTTCTCTTCTTTGAGCTTTCTTACGCGTTCTTTGGTCATTCTTACAAGGGCAGTTGCGGAGGAATAAGCCTCAAAGCAGCCGTTTCTGCCGCAAGGGCAGGGAACGCCGCCGTGTACTATGACCATGTGACCGAGCTCACCTGCCGCACCGTTAAATCCGGTCAGTATCTTGCTGTCTATGATGATACCACCGCCGACACCTGTTCCGAGCGTGATCATAACGGAATTTGACGAGCCCTTGGAAGCTCCGGCAACAGCTTCTCCGAGGGCGGCTGCGTTTGCGTCGTTTTCAACGAAAACGCGCTTGCCGTCGGTCATCTCGCTGAGCTTGTCACCGAGGGGGTATGAAACGAACGGAAGATTACAGGAATAGCGAACTACGCCGTTTTTGCTGTCAACGGCACCGGGCGTGCCTATTCCGATGCTTTGTACGTCGTCAAAGCTGATGCCTGCAGCGTTTGCTGCCTCTTTTACGAGATCTGCTATGTCAGCGGTAATAAGATCCGCAGCTCTGTTAGCTTTGGTAGGGCAAGAGCGCTTTGCAAGCACGTTGTATTTATCGTCTGTAACGGCGGCGGAAATTTTGGTGCCGCCCAGGTCAACTCCTATTTTATACATGATCCGATCTCCTGAAATTAACTTGATAATGCATTGTATCATCCGACGGCTTGATTTGTCAACATATATTTAAAGGCATTTTACAGGATCGTGAACAAAGATGATGACACAAGCTCGCTTTTTCCTGAAATGGACAAAAAAACGGCGAATATACGATAAAATGAAGGATTTGTGAAAATTGTATATATGTAGAAAAATGGCATCTCAAATTGTGCAATACTCACAAAAACGCTTTTGTGTATGATGTTGGAGCATAAAAGCGAGCACACGGCGGCGAGGTAAAGGACATTTACGGCAAAATGCATATTGAAGAATGAAGGATGAAAATAATTTTACTGTTCTTGAAAAAAGCGAAAAAGCTTAAAAACCTCATAATAACGCCAAAAACAAACGAAAACAAGTAAAAATGCGCAGTGCGTTTGGGGGCGGTTGCACGCTACTAAAGGTAAATAACACTTACATACACTCTGCATAAAATATGAACAACCAAAAGTATCATATTTTGCAAGCTGAAAAGTGAGGTGTTGAGGGGGCTTTTTGGGGGTGCAAACGAGCGCAAAGCGGGCGGGCGGACGGGCGAAGTGCGCGCGACGAGTGCTTGACTTTTATATATATAATATGTTAATATTAAGGCACGAAAATTCGGAGTTGACACGATAAGATCCGACGGGCTTTAAGCCCGCTCTTTTTTGTGTTAAGTCCTGGTGATCTGTTAGGCATTTACTAAAAAATATGCTGCCGCTTGGGTTCGCTCAGGTGGCGCTACGGCATCCCCGGGTTGAGAGGATATTGCTTTTTTGCGCTGACATAACGCGCTCCCGTACGAGTGACGGAAAAAAGTCTCTGACACTTATGGATAACGTGCAGATCGATTTTTTTGTACTATTTTGGAGGAAAAAGCAAATGAGAAAACTCACACCCAAACGTTTGATTTCTCTGGTACTTGCGCTTTTGATGCTCACCGGTACCGGCACCACCGTCGCTATGGCTGACGATGCCGAGACTTCCGGCGGCGTTACCTCCTCAGGCAGTCCTGCGTGGACGCTCGAGGAATTACGCGAGCTTCTTAACACTCGTTCATACGAAGAGTACCTGGAAAGACACAAAGACAAGGCAAAGGCTGATTCCGTCGTTGACGTTGATATAACCAAGGTCGACTCGGAATACGCTACTCTCTCGGATACGTCAAAGTATCCCAACGTCTACGTAACGCCTATGTTCAAGATACAGAGCGACGATCACGTTGACCAGGCACAGATCGATAAGGTCCTCTCAATGATCGATTACGATCAGTACGAGGTCATTTACGACTACTCCGAGGAGCTTAAAGAAAACAGAAGACATTTCTATATTCGTTATACAAAGAACGAAGCGACGACTTCTCCCGTTGTTGAGCTTAAGGAATCGGGCACCGTTTCCTTTACGGTCAACGTAGAGAAGAGCGGTCTTTACGAGATAGATATTGATTACTATCCTGTTGAGGCTAAGTCCGCTAACATCGAGAGAATGCTTCTTATAAACGGTAAGGTCGCTTACAGCGAGTCCCGCTCCATCGCAATGACGAAAGTATGGACCAATCTCTACTACGCTCAGTACGATGAAAACGGTGAGATACTTACCGACGCTGACGGAGACTTCAAGGTCGGCTACCGTCAGGACATTCAGCATAACGACATTCGCGCAGAGGCTGTCCAGACTCCCTCTTGGAGAAAGTACACCGTCTCTGATGCCAGCGGTTACTACAACACCTTGTCCTTCTATCTTGAAGAGGGTGAAAATACCATTACGTTCGTTGCTGAAAGAGAACCCGTTGCATTCAAGAGCATTAAGCTCGTGCCTCCCACGGTAGAGGCAGGATACGCTGATTACCTCGAGAGCATCAGAGGCCGCGAGTCCAACAACGAGAACGCATCTCCCATTTACATATCCGCTGAGCTCTTCGACGCTATGTCCGACGAGTCGGTTTACGGATATTCCAACCGTTCATCATCTTCCACTCTTCCTCAGTCCTCCACCTCTCAGGTCATCAACGTCCTCGGAGGAAGCACGAACTTCAAGACTGCGGGACAGTGGGTATCCTACACGTTTACTCCCGAGTACAGCGGCTACTATAATATAATGGCACGCTTCAATCAGTCTGCTCTTGCAGGTATGTTCACTTCGAGAACGATAATCATTAACGGAGAGGTGCTCTTCTCCGAGGCGCACAACACGCGTTTTGATTACAGCACCGAGTGGCAGCTTGAAGTGCTCGGCGACGGAAACAACGAATTCGTATTCTACTTTGAGGCAGGCAAAGAATACGAGGTCACCCTTGAGGTATCTCTCGGTGCACTTGCCGATACGGTAAGAAAGGTTGAGGAGTCGCTTAATGCTATAAACGACTGCTACCTTGAAATACTCAAGCTCACGGGTGCTGAGCCTGACGAATACCGCGACTACGGTTTCACCAGACTTATGCCCGAGGTCCTCGTAAGCTTCGTTAAAGAATATAAGAGACTCGACGAGATCTCCAACTACCTCTCCGAGCTTTGCGGAGGAGAGAAGGGATCTCACGTTGCAACACTCGACAAGGTATCATTCCTCCTTCAGAGAATGGGAACCGATGAGAGCGAGGTTGCAAAGAACCTCACGACTCTCAAGTCCTACATCGGTACTCTCGGTACCTGGCTCAACGATTCTCGTGCACAGCCTATAATGCTCGACTACCTGCTCATCGTTCCCGAAGGAACGACTGAAAAGTCGCTCAAGGAGGACGGAGAGGTATACAAGGCACAGAGTAACTTCTTCGAATCTGCTTGGTTCGAGATCAAGCTCTTCGTTCAGTCTTTCTTTACCGATTACAGCTCTATGGGTGCTACCCTCGAGACTGACGCTGAGGCTGTCGAGGCGTGGATAAGCGAAGGTCGTGACCAGGCGCTGATCATCAGAAACCTCGTTGACTCCAACTTTACTCCTCAAACCGACATCTCGGTAAACGTTAAGCTGGTTGCGGCGGGAACGCTCCTACCTTCCGTTCTTTCGGGTCTCGGCCCTGACGCATTCATAGGAATAGGAAGCGTCGATACTATCAACTACGCAATTCGTTCTGCTGTTCTTCCTATGAACGAGTTTGAAGGATTTGAAGAGATATGCAAGGAATTTACCGACGCGGCTCTCGTTCCTCTTACTCTTGACGGAAAGACCTACGGACTTCCCGAGAAGATGACCTTCTCAATGATGTTCTACCGTACCGATATTCTCGCTGAACTCGGCATTGAGATCCCGAGAACGTGGGACGACGTGCTAAGTGCTCTTCCCGTTCTCCAGTCCAACAACATGCAGATCGGTCTTCAGCGTGACTACGACCTCTTCCTTTATCAGATGACCGACGCTATTGAGGGAATCAACAAGGATGAAGAGGGAACGCAGGGTAGATGGGCTGACCACGGTATGAGATGCGGTCTTGACTCCAATATCGCACTTGAGGCGTTCGAGTACTACTGTGAATTCTACACCATGTACAGCTTCCCTGTAACTTACGATGCTTCCAACCGTTTCAGAACGGGTGAAATGCCTATCGTAATCGGTACTTACACCGCTCTTTACAACACGCTCACGTGCTTTGCAACTGAAATTCAGGGACTTTGGGACTTCACCGTTCTTCCCGGTGTTCAGAAAGCAGACGGCGGTATATCCAACCAGGCAGTATGTGCTGTAGTTGGTCTGGTAATGCTCAGCTCTTGTCCCGAAGAGCAGCGCGAGGACACTTGGGAATTCATCAAGTGGTTCTGCGGTGCAGACGCACAGGCTAAGTATTCCAACAACCTCATTACCACCATCGGTAACGCGGCAAAGCATCCTACCGCTAATATCAAGGCTCTCGAGGAGATGCCCTGGAACACGGATGAGCTTTCCAATATTCTTATGCAGTTCAACAATATGGCAGCTATCGAGAACTATCCCGGAAGCTACATATTTGATCGTTACATCAACTTCGCATTCTACGATGCTTACAACTCAGACGCTGACCCCGTTGAAGCGCTCCGTTCTTACATTACTGTAATTAATAAGGAGATAACGAGAAAGCGTGAAGAGTTCGATATGGATACACTCAAGCTCGGAGAAAAGCTCCCGGTTGATGATGGCTCCGATACAACAGGACAGTAACGCAGTACAAGAATAAATCAGTAAAGGAGAAAAACTCATGTCAGAAAACAAGACGGTAAAGCGTCCTGTGGCGAGAAAAGATATGGGCAAGTTGCAGTGGACCTGGAACGAGATGAAGCGCAATAAAGTAGCTTACTTTATGGTTGCTCCGTTCTTCGTAATATTCACGGTCTTCACGGTTTTCCCCGTTATACTCTCAATACTTCTCAGCTTTACCTCATTTAACCTCTTGGAGCTCCCCGAATACGTTGGAGTTTCAAACTATACAAGACTGTTTTTGGATGACGATATATTTATTCTTGCCTGCAAGAATACACTGATATTCGCTTCTATCACAGGCCCCGTTTCCTATTTGCTTTCACTTCTTATTGCATGGTTCATAAACGAGCTTGCTCCCAAACTCAGAGCACTTGTTACTCTCGTATTCTATGCACCTTCTATATCAGGATCGGTTTACCTCGTATGGCAGACGCTCTTCTCGGGTGACTCATACGGATGGATAAACGGTACGCTGATCAATATGGGCTTCCTCTCGGAGCCTATACAGTGGTTCCAAAACGAAAAGTATACTATGGGACTTTGTATCGTAGTTGCTCTCTGGACGTCGCTCGGTACCTCCTTCCTTGCGTTTATCGCAGGTCTTCAGGGTATCAACCGCAGCCACTACGAGGCAGCGGCAGTTGACGGTATAAAGAACAGATGGCAGGAGCTGTGGTACATCACGCTCCCCGAGATGAAGCCGCAGCTTCTATTCGGTGCCGTGCTTGCTATCACCAACTCCTTCGGATTCGGTGCAATAGTTACCGCACTCTGTGGTTTCCCGTCAGTTAACTATTCATGTCACACGATCATGCACCATCTCGATGACTACGGCGGACAGCGTTTCGAGATCGGTTACTCCTCCACTATCGCAGTCGTTCTTTTCGCGATAATGGTCGGATCAAACTTCCTTGTTAAGAAACTTCTCAGAAAGGTAGGTACGTAATAATGGCAAAAGATAAGAAACTGCGTACCAGAGGCCATCAGGTCGTTCTTAACAGAAGTGCCGGCGGTGACTTTGGAATATTCTTCTTCCTGGCGATCATGGGACTGTTTATGTTCCTTCCTATGTATTACGTAGTAATGCAGTCTCTCAAACCTCTTGATGAGCTGTTCATATTCCCCCCGCGTTTCTACGTAACAAATCCTACGTTTGACAACTTCGGTGATCTGTTCAGACTTATGAGTGAGAACACCGTACCGCTTTCAAGATACATATTCAATACGGTATTCGTATCCGTTATCGGTACGTTTGGTAACCTCCTCCTTTCCTCTATGGCTGCATACTCTCTTGCAAAGCTCAAGTGGCCGGGAAGAGATACCGTATTCCAGATAGTCGTCCTCTCTCTTATGTTCCACCAGACAGTTACCGCAACTACCAACTTCCTTACGATGTCTGCACTCGGCTGGGTCGACACGTACCTTGCGAGAATCATTCCCGCATTTGCTACGTCTCTCGGACTTTACCTGATGAAGTCGTTTATGCAGCAGCAGGTATCCGACGAAGTACTTGAAAGTGCAAGACTCGACGGATGCAGTGAGTTCAAGACCTTCTGGGTAATCGCAATGCCGATGGTTAAGCCCGCTTGGCTCACACTTATTATCGAGACGTTCAGAAACCTCTGGAACTCGGGTGCTTCCATCTACATCCAGTCTGAGCAGCTCAAATCGTTCAACTACGCTATTCAGCAGATCATCACCGGTGGTATCCAGCGTTCAGGTGCCGGTGCCGCTGCAACGGTTATTATGATGATAGTTCCCGTAACCGTCTTCGTTATCGTTCAGAGTAACGTTATCGAGACTATGGGTGCATCAGGAATGAAGGATTAAGGAGGAGAAGTAAATGAACAAGTTTATCAAAATATTCATTGTCGCTCTCTGCCTGATCACCGTGCTTTCACTGCCTGTCAGTGCAGCAACGCCTTACCAGACGCACACCTATGCGGCAAGAACCAAAAACATACTCAACTCTCCCGACGCTTATACTCCCGTACGTGCAGTTGATGCAGCGTACATGGGACTTAAGTTTACGGACAATACGACTCTCGAGGATCTTTTCGTTGACGTTGACGGAAACGTTTACCTCGTAGACTCGGGTGATGACAAGGTATACGTCCTTGACAGATACTACAAGCTTCTGTTTACGATATCCAACTTCGTAAACGAATATAGCGTTCCCGATGAATTTTCCGATCCTAAGGGAGTATTTGCAAACGAAGATACCATCTACGTTTGCGACACGTCTGCAAACCGTCTCGTACTCTTCGACCGTAAGGCCTCCATTGAGGCTGGCGAGGCAGTATTTGACCGCGTTATCACCAGACCTACCTCCAAGCTCTTCGGAGAAGACTCCATTTACAGACCTATCGCGTGCGTCGTTGATAACTACGGAAGAATCTACGTAGTATCCGACTCTACCTACCAGGGTGTCATAGTTATGACGCAGCAGGGTCAGTTTACAGGATTTATCGGAGCTCAGAAGGTTTCGGTAAACCCCATTCAGTACTTTATGCGTCGCTTTATGACGAAAGAACAGCTCAAAACTATCGAATCTAACGTCTCGACTGAGTTTAACAATATCTCCATCGACAGCGAAGGATTCATCTACGCTACTACCTCTTCTATTGCAAAGGCAGACCAGTACAAGTCCATCTCCTCATCCTCCGGTGCATATTCTCCCGTAAAGATGATAAACACCGCAGGTAAAGAGGTCATGAAGCGTACGGGATTCTACAGCCCCGTTGGAGAGATAGTAAAGAGCTCAAGCCAGGTTTCGAGAATAGTTGACGTTGCTATCGGCCCCGAGGGTACTTGGAGCTTGATCGACGAAGACAGATCGAAATGCTACACCTACGACTCTGCAGGAAACCTTCTCTTCGCTTTCGGAGATTCCGGAAGCCAGCTTGGTAACCTCAAAAACGTAAAGGCTATCGACTATCAGGGTGACACGCTTCTCATCCTCGACTCCACCTCAAAGAGCTTTACCTCGTACAACCGTACGGAATACGGTAATCTGCTCATAGAAGCACTCCGCAATACAAACGAACGTCAGTACGACAAGGCAGTTGATTATTGGAAGGATATTCTCCAGAGAAACAGTAACTTCGACGCTGCGTATATCGGAATAGGCCAGTCACTTTACCGTGAAGGTAAGTACGAGGAAGCTATGAAGAGCTATATGTCGGCGTACGATACGGCTAACTACTCTGAGGCGTACAGAGAGATCCGTACTCAGTTTATAGCTAAGTACATTCTTCTTATTCCTGTAGGCGTTATAGCTATCGTCCTTCTTTGGTCACTTTTCTCAAAATACTATACCAAGGTAAACAAGGCAGCACAGCTTAAGGTCGGCAAAAAGACGTATAAGGAAGAGCTCCTTTACGCGATGCACCTTATCTTCCATCCTTTCGACGGTTACTGGGACCTCAAGCATGAAAAGCGCGGTTCCGTAAGAGCTGCCGTCACCATTGACGTAGCGGTCATACTCGTGTTCTTCTACAACAGCGTAGGTACGGGTTACATAATGAATCCGTACGGCACTTATTCGACAATAGTATCGGTTGCGATATCTATTCTCGTTCCTCTCTTCCTTGCAGTTACTGCAAACTGGTGTCTGACGACGCTCTTTGACGGAGAGGGAAGCTTCAAGGATATCTTCGTATGTATCAGCTATGCGCTCGTTCCTCTTCTCTTTACGATGATCATAGGCACTATCCTTTCTAACGTTGCACTCGCAAACGAGACGAATATGATAGAGCTTCTTATGAACTTCGGTTGGATCTGGGCGGCAATACTCGTATTCTTTGGACTTATGGTAACTCACGATTACTCAATAGTTAAGAATATAATAATGGTACTTTGTACTATACTCGGTATGGTTGTTATAATGTTCGTTGGCGTTCTCTTCTCAACTCTTATCCAGAAGATGATCAGCTTCGTATCGAACATTATCGTTGAGATAAGCTACAGGTAAATAAGCAGAAATAGGAGAAAAGAAAATGATGAAAAACAGAATAATTGCATCTCTTATGGCATTGCTTATGGCGTTGAGCTCACTCAGCGGTATGTTCATCGTAACATACGCAGACCAGGCCCAGACGACTCTTTCGGCACCCTCGGATGCTGTTTGGGTAGGACTTGGATTTTATATCACAAGCGATGCAAAAGGTCAGTTGAGCATTACTGCAACTGATCTCGATACCTTCACACAGACCTCTGCTACCTCCATTTCCTCCGTTGACGAGGAATACGTTATCAAAGTTGAAAACGTAGAGAAGGAGCAGGATCTCATAATCGAAAACCTCATGGAAAAGATAAAGTACGTCATCAAGGACGTTGCGTCCGGCGAGATGTACGCTATCGGATCCGATAACCTCAACATTGAGGACTACGGCAAGATGCCTTATCCTACTTATATCGACAAGATATATACGATGGATATGATGCTCGAGAACGAAACGCACATGCTCTTCGTTCAGAAATACACGGGTGAGGTTGCCTGCTACGACAAGGCAAGCGAGCAGATACTCTTCTCAAACCCCTACGACGTATCTACCGTAACGAACAAGAGCGATTCGATCAGATATCAGCTCATGTCCCAGATCATACTCAAGTTTACCGATAAGACGGGAAGCACCAAGCCCATGTACAGCTACGATGAGGCAGCGCTTAACGGACAGATAAAGGTAAAAGAGATCAAGGGCGGTATCAGAATAGAGTACACTCTCGGTAGAGAGGAAGCTAACTACCTCGTACCCCGTATGATCACAAAGGAGAGATACGACGAGCTTATCAAGAACGTTCTTGAGGCAAATCCCGAAACTCCCAGACTTGTAAAGAACCGTTTCGACGCATTCTTTATACTCAAGGATCCCGAAGACGATACTCTCGTTGAGACTATCGTTAATCAGATGTACGACGATTATCCGATAATCAAGAAGGTAGGCGCTATCTACGTTCTCTCCTCGGATATCGTTACTCGTGAGATCGCAGAGCTCGAGGAATTCATGAAGACGTGGGTTCCCGACTACACCTACGACGATCTCGATTACGACCACGCTCTTACCGAATACACAGGTCAGGAAGAGGCACCTCCGAACTTCAAGATGGCTCTTGAGTACACTCTCAATGAGGATGGAATGACCGCTCGTCTTCCCGCAAACGGTATTCGTTACGACGCTACCATCTACACGCTCAACACCATTCAGGTACTTCCTTACATTGGTGCCGGCTCAAACGAGAACACCGGTTACATCTTCCTTCCCGACGGCTCGGGTGCTGTAACCAAGTTCGAGGACTACGTCGGAAAGAGTATCAACGTTTCCGGTACATTGTACGGTACGGACTACGCGTATCACACAGTGTCGGGTAAGCTGCAAGAAACGATGCGACTACCCGTGTTCGGAATAGTGGATAACGACAGTGTTACCGACAAGTATTACGTTTATAACGAGATCACGACGACGACGCCCGACGGAGAGGTAATTACCACTCCCATTAAGACGACGGACTCGAAGACCGAAACTGTCAGCCGTGGATTCCTCAGCATAATTGAGGAAGGCGACGCCATGGTATCTATCATGAGTACCAGTGGTTCTTCCACACACAAGTATTACAACGTACAGACATCCTTCAGCCCCAGACAGAGTGACGAGTACCGTCTCTCCGACAGTATCTCTGCAGCATCAAGTGCGGCTATCATCGTTGAGTCAAAGCGTAAATACGTCGGCTCTCTTACGATGAAGTTCGTAATGCTCACCGATAACGCAGTAGCGGCTGAAAAGGAGATCACTGATTACTACGAGCCTACTTGGATGGGTATGGCAGTAGCTTATCGCGACTACCTCAACGACAAGGGCGTTCTTGCTCTCTTTGAGGAAGGCGAAACAAAAGAAGATCTTCCTCTCTACATCGAGACCTTCGGTACAGTTGAGACGACGGAGAAGATCGCATCTATTCCCGTAACCGTCGACAAGGCACTTACGAGCTTTGCTGAAGTAAAGACCATGTACGACGAGCTCAAGGCAGAGGGAATCAGCAACATCAACTTCAAGCTCACGGGTTACTACAACGGCGGTATGCACTCAACCGTTCCTTACAAGCTCAAGTGGCAGAAGGCGGCAGGCGGCGAAGCAGGCTTTGAGGATCTCGTCGCTTACGCAAAGGAAAACGACTTTGGCGTATTCCCGGACTTCGACTTTGCTTACCTCTATGAAAAGGATACATTTGACGGTTATTCTCACAAGAAGCACACCGTAAAGACTATCGACGACCGTTATTCTTCAAGAGTAATGTACAATGCGGCAACTCACGCGTATGATATCGCAGGTGGTATTTGTATATCTCCTTCCGCGTTCATTTATCTCTTTGAAGGACTCGACGAGAGATATTCCGTATACGAGAACGGTAACATTTCCGTTTCCACTCTCGGATACGCACTCAACTCAGACTTCGACGAAGAAGATCCTTACAGCAGAGAAGACTCAAAGTCTCTCACCGCTGAGGCACTCTCCAAGATCTCTGAAAAGTACGACCAGGTCATGAGCGAGGGCGGTAACAGCTATACTCTCAAGTATATCGATCACCTCCTCGGAGTATCTCTTGACTCCAGCCGTTACTCACTTACGAGCGCATCCGTTCCTTTCGTTGGTGTAGTGCTTCACGGTTCAATGAACTTTGCAGGTACTCCTATCAACATGGAGGGTGACCTTGACTACGCACTTCTCAAGGCGATCGAGAGCGGCTCGTCTCTCTACTTCATTCTTTCTTACAACAACGACAATACCTCTCTTCTCAAAGAGGATTCCGCTCTCAGTAAGTACTACTCAGTAAGATACGATATCTGGAAGGAAGACCTCGTTGATATCTACAACCGCCTCAACACCGCTATTGGTGATCTTCAGACTCAGCTCATCGTTGACCACGAATTCCTCGACGGTTCTCGTGTTCCCGATGCAGACGAGGCAGAGGCAGATAAGATCGCAGCTGAAAAGGCAGCAGTAGAAGAGTTCAACGGATACGTTTCAAGAATTACTCTTGAGGTTTCCCGCAGACTCGCTGCTCTCCGTCAGAATGGTATCATCGAAGAGGGTTACACCTTCAACGCTATCGGAGAGAACGCTAAGTACATCTCCACGGCACTTACCGTAAACCTCAGGATCGACGAGATTCCCGCAGCTGAGATAGTTGACGGACAGACCGTTTATACCTTCTCAGACGGACTCGTTATCAAGCTTTCTTCTGACAAGAAGGTAACGGTAGACCTTACTGAAGAGGCATACGCTAAGGCAGAAGAGTCTATCGCTCTCAAGGAAGAGCTCGCAGCAGGTGCGGTTGTATTCAACAAGTATGCAACTACCTACGGCACGCTCTCTGCGGTTCGTTACGCAAACGGCACGTCCTTCATCCTCAACTACAACGACTACTCCGTTGTATGCAAGCTTGACGGCGTTCAGTACACGATCCCCGCATATTCCTTCGTTACCATCAAGGACAATAAGGTATACAACCTCAACGATTCATCTAACGGCGACATACTCGTTACGATTGGCGAAGAGACCAAGACGGTAGTCGCTGCAGGTGATCCCGTAGGACTCAACTGAAAGGAGGAAAAACTAAATGTCAAACACTAATAACACCGCTATCGTAGACGAGAGCGTAGTTGTAAAGACACCCTCTAAAAAGAGAAAGAAGATTTCTCTTGAGGCAAAGAAGGCGCGTTTCGGTTGGCTTTTCGTTCTTCCTTTCGTGCTTGGTTTTATAGCAGTTTATTGCCCCATCATTTTCGATTCGATCAGATACAGCTTTTCCAACATCGTCCAGACTCCCAAGGTCGGAGGATACACGCTTGAGTTCGTAGGATTTGCGAATTACAGCGAGGCTATCGTCGGTGAGAACGGATACAAGTACCTGACCGCACTCAGCGAAGGTCTTGTAAAGCTTATACTTGACATTCCGACGATCATAGTATTCTCGCTCTTTATAGCAGTACTTCTTAATCAGAAGATACTCGGAAGAGCAGCGTTCCGTGCGATATTCTTCATGCCCGTTATTCTTTCAACGGGACTCATTACCACGATCGATATCAACAACCCCACAAACGAAATGAGCGGCGAGATCGATACGGGTGTTGACACAGGTGCATCCGAGATCGTCAGCGCGGTAGACGTTGAGATGCTGTTCTCTAACATGATAGTCGGTTCGGAGCTTGCAGAAACCGTTGCTTCTGCCGTTAATAATATCTACGATATAGTTAACCGTGCAGGCGTACAGATGCTTATATTCCTTGCCGGTCTTCAGTCTATCAGCCCTGCAATATATGAGTCTTGTGAGGTTGAAGGTGCTACCGCATGGGAAACCTTCTGGAAGATAACCTTCCCGATGA
>JAZQXE010000031.1:0-13828 GCA_045632705.1 Eubacteriales bacterium
GGCTCGAACCAGCGACATCATGATTAACAGTCATGCGCTCTACCGACTGAGCTAAGGAGGAATATGGTGCACCTTCAGGGATTCGAACCCGGGACCCACTGATTAAGAGTCAGTTGCTCTACCAACTGAGCTAAAGGTGCACGTATTGACTCGATTATTATAGCAAACACTCATATAGTTGTCAATACTTTTTTTCTTATAAGCTATAAAAATTTGGCGTGTGTTCGAACTTTTGATTTGTTGACTTTGGTTCTGAGTTGTTGTATAATTTCTTTTAAGTATATATATTATATGAAGGGTCAACAACGGTTATGCCTAACAAGGTCTATCTTGAAATAACTAACGTATGCAACTTGAATTGCAGCTTTTGCCACAAGACGAAAAGAGCGCCTCATTTTATGACGAGGGAAGAATTTGACACTGCACTCCGAGGCGTATCGGGGTACGTCGATTATTTGTACTTTCACTTGATGGGAGAGCCGCTGCTTCATCCCGAGCTCGAATATTTCCTTGAACGTGCGGGTCAGACGAGTGCTCGCGTCATTCTCACGACCAACGGTACTCTGCTTGATGAGCGTGCCGATCTTCTTTGTTCCGCCCACGCTTTACACAAGGTGAGCATTTCGCTCCATTCCTTTGAGGCAAACGTTTTGCCGTTTTCGCTCGATGAGTATCTTTTAAAATGCTTTGATTTCGCTTCTCGCGCCTCCGAAAGCGGCAAGATATGCGTTCTGCGACTCTGGAACGAGGGGGAGAGCGGGGAAAAAGAAAATAATCCTTACATACTGAAAAAGATAGAAGAATATTTTTGCCGTCCCGGCACTACGCCAGAGGCTACAAGGGGAGGAATGAAGGTAAAAGACCGAGTGTACGTTGAGTGGGGCGATCACTTTGAGTGGCCGGATATTTCTCTTACAGAGATATCGGTCAAGCACTCCTGCCGTGGTCTGCGCGATCAGATAGGTATCCTGTGCGACGGTACTGTGGTGCCTTGTTGTCTTGATGCGGAGGGAGTTATTTCTCTTGGCAACGTTTACACCACGCCCCTTTCCGAGATCCTCGGCAGCGAGAGAGCAGTCGCCATCAGACGCGGATTTGAAAGCGGGCGGGCGATCGAGCCGTTGTGCGTCAGATGCGGATATGCAAGCACGCGATTTTACCGATAATTACAAAAGTAAATTTTGCTCGTCATAACTTGACATAATTCGATTTTTTTGTATAATAGGTATGGATAGATCTCTGCGCTGAGCGGCTCGTTCGCTCTTGCTCATTAAAATAATGGAAGTAGCTATATGTATGATATAAATACGGATACGGCAACGCCGTGTCGCGATATAGAAAAGGACGCGCAGTCCTTTTATCAAAAGATAGACGGCCTTTGCTATCGTATGTTCGGATATCCCGCAAACAGAACGGAAATATCCGATACGACGAAAAAACTGTTGCTGATGCACTATTGCGCACCTTTATCAAATAACTGCGGAGATATCAACGAGCGCGGAAATTACGCGATGGATTCAAAGGACGCGGAAAAGTGTATCGTTGGTCTGTTTGCAGAAAAGTTCGGCATGGGAGACGAGTACTGGGGATACGTTACCTCGGGAGGCTCGGAGAGTAATTCCTGCGGAGTTTCTCTCGCTTTCAGAAAGAATCCCGACGCGGTGCTCTATTACTCACAGTCGGCTCATTATTCCGTCGAGAAATACGCAAAGCTCTACGAGCACAGAAAGATCCGCACGCTCGGATGCGACGTGCTTGACGTAAATATGCTCTTTTCCGAGATGCTCTATAACTGGCGCGTCAGAGGGCTGGCGGCTAACGTCGTTTTGACTCACGGCACGACGAAATTCGGTGAATGTGACGATATCGACGCGATAGTTCGCTTTCTTATAGAAAACGATATACCGCACTACGTTCACGTTGATGCAGCACTTTTCGGCGGTGTTCCCAACGGCCAGGTCGGTGCGCCTCTGCTTGAGGATCTCAAGGCGCGCGGAGTTGATTCCGTTTGCGTGAGCTTGCACAAGTATATAGGCTTTCCCGACGTAAAGAGCGTGTTCGTTTCGGTCAGAGAACCTACCGGAGAAGCGATAGAATACATCGGTCAGCACGATACCACGGTGTCGGGATCGAGGTCTGTGTGTGCGTACGCGCTTTACAATCATATAAACGAACAGCTTTCGATAAAAGACGAAAACAGCTATATAAGAAACGTTGAGCTTTTTGAGAATATCTTGAGCGAAACGGGCATTGCGTATTACAGAGCGGATAGATCAAATATATTCGTTATAGATACGCCGAGTGCCGAGGTCTGTACCGATTATCAGCTATCGACTTTCGAGGACGTGCTTGACGGCGAGGTAATATCAAAGACGCATATAATAATATTCCCGTATCACAAAAGGAAAGATATGGAGTCACTCGCACAAGCTATCGCAAACAACCGCTAAATGACTATAAAAAGGTGATCTTTTATGAAAATACTAATTACAACCGACTTATACACTACTGCAACCAACGGCGTCGTTACGTCTGTAAAAAATCTATATAACGAGCTCGTGCAAAAGGGACACGACGTAAAGATCCTTACTTTCTCCGAGAAGGCGAGAAGCTATAAGAAGGACTCCGTGTATTTTATACGTTCTATGTCTCTCGAGGTCGTGTATCCCAACGTCAGAATGCCGCTCTCGTACAGACACAAGTACATCAAAGAGCTGATAGAGTGGAAGCCTGACATTATCCATAGTCAGTGTGAGTTTTTCAGTATGCAGTATGCGTACAGAATATCAAAAAAGACGGGCGCTCCGATAGTACATACCTACCATACGATGTACGAGCAGTACGTCGGATACGTCGTGCCGGGCAAGAGGCTCGGTAACTGGCTGGTCAAGTATCTGACCAACAAGCGTTTATCGCGAGTTGACCTGGTCGTAGTTCCCACACCGAAGATAGAAAAACTGCTCAACAGCTACTCCGTCGGAAAGCCTATTGAGATCGTTCCGAGCGGAATTAGCCTTGATCAGCACAAAAACAGAATAACCGACGAGGAAAGAACGAAAAAGCGTGCGGAGCTTGGTATCGGCGAGGATCAGTCTGTACTGCTCAATCTCGGACGACTCGGAACGGAAAAAAATCTCCCCGAGCTTATGGAGCTTTTCTCCAAAGCACACGAAAAGAACGACAAGCTCGTATTTATGATAGTTGGCGACGGACCTGCAAAGGAACAACTGGAAAAACTCGCAAAGGAGCTCGGAATAGAGCAGAGCGTTATCTTTACGGGTATGGTAGATCCCTCGCAGGTGCAAGATTACTATCAGATGGGCGACGTATTCGTCAGCGCGTCAACAAGCGAAACGCAGGGACTCACCTATATCGAGGCTGCGGCAAACGGTCTGCCTCTCATTTGCCGAGACGACCCCTGCCTTGACGAAGTCATCGTAGAAGGTCAGAACGGATATTCCTACAATACGGAGGATGAGTTCTTGGATGCGGTAGATCACGCCTTTTCTGATCCCGATTGGCAGAAGAATGCATCTAAAAAGAGCGAAGAGGTAGCGTCGGTATTTGACAAGAGCGTCTTTGGTGATTCTATTGAAAAGATATATAAGGCAATAAAAGGCTAAAAATGATAAAAAAGCGTTTTCATTCAAAAAAGAATGAAAACGCTTTTTTCATAGCGTATGGATCGACGCGATTTTATTTTTTATCAGTATCAGCGTCAAGAATGGAATAGAGAATTGCCGCCAGCGCTGCGCCAAACAGAGGAGCGACGATAAATACCCAAACGTTACTAAGGGCAGAACCGCCTGCAAACAAAGCAGGGCCGAAGCTGCGCGCGGGATTTACCGACGTGCCCGTCAGGGCAATTCCTATAATATGAACGAGAGTGAGTGACAGACCGATAACTATACCGCTGACTGCCGCATTTTGTATCTTTGACGTAACTCCGATGATTGCAAAGACGAATACGAACGTCAAAAGTATCTCGATGACGATGGATCTTGCTACGTCACCTGCATATAGATCGTTTGCACCGAATCCGCAGTCCCATCCAAATATATAACCGAGTATTGCCGCACCTGCACACGCGCCCGCAAACTGTGCGATAACGTATCCTATAAAGTCTTTTATACTCATCTTTTTGAGAATGAGCATCGCGAGAGATACTGCAGGGTTGATGTGACACCCGGAAACGTTACCGATGCTATAAGCCATAGCAACGATCACAAGACCAAAAGCGAGTGCCGTTAGAAAGTAGCCTGTACCGCTGGTGTAGTCGCATCCCACAGCGACTGCGGTTCCGCATGCAAGAGTTACCAAAAGCATCGTGCCGATGAATTCGCAAATGTACTTTTTAATAGATTGCATAAGTTACCTCCGATTGTTTTATTTTTTTGTACTATCCCTGTGGGGGGAATACCGAAGTTTAATAACCGCCCAGATATTCTTCTGCAGCGTGAGCCGCAATTGCTCCGTCGGCGACTGCGGTAACTATCTGTCGCAGTTCCTTTTTTCTCACGTCACCCGCTGCAAAAACTCCTGCAACGTCGGTTTTTGTGTTTTCGTTTGCCAGGATATATCCTGCCTCAAGGGGAAGGGCGTCTCCGAGAAACGACGTTATCGGCTCTCTGCCGATGCTGACGAATATTCCGTCGCAGTCAACGTCGGTCAGACTTTCGTCGATGCTGCTTTTCAGTCTGATACCGGTGAGCTTGCCGCTTTCCGTGTCGGTGAGCAGAGAGTCGGCGGTTTGGTTAAACATAAACTCAACGTTTTGAGCTTCAAAAAGAGGCTTGTGGTATATCTGCGTAGCTCGCAGAGAGTCTCTGCGGTGGACGAGAAGGACCTTTTTTGCGAGTTTTGAGAGGTAGAGCGCGTCAGAGACCGCGGAATTGCCGCCGCCTATCACCGCTACCGTCTTGTCCTTGTAAAAACGTCCGTCACAGTGTGCGCAATAGTGTATGCCGCGTCCGAGAAAGGCGTCTTCTCCCTCGATCGCGAGCTTTCTCGGTTCCGCACCCGTTGCGATGATCACCGCCCTTGCGTATATATCTCCGCCGTTGGTTGAGAGCTTTTTGACCTCACCCGAAAGCTCAACTCCCGTGACCTCGCAGTATTCGGTGACGGCACCGAAGCGCTCGGCACCTGCCAGCATCTTCATAGACAGCTCAACGCCGTCGACGCCCTCTTCAAATCCGGGGTAGTTGTCTATGACGTCGGTGAGCATCATCTGACCGCCGGGGGCACTCTTTTCAAGTATGAGAGTGTCAAATCCCGCACGCGCAGAGTATAGAGCGGCACAATAACCCGCAGGTCCGCCGCCTATTATAACGATATCGTGTATCACTGACATATATTATTCTTCCAGAAGAGCAAGTACGGCAGACTTGGGACGGACGCCCATAGCTCTGTTCGTTTCCTTGCCGTTTTTGATGACGACGAGAGTAGGTATGCTCGCTACTCCAAACCCAATTGCAAGCTCACTCTCTCTGTCAACGTCTACCTTTGCTATAACGTATTCGTCGTGCTCCTCGGCTATTTGGTCGATAACAGGGGAGAGCATACGGCATGGGTTGCACCAATCTGCGTAAAAATCAATGAGAACCGGTTTATCTGTGTTTATTATTTCATCGTAATTATCTTTTGTGAGCTTGATTATTGCCATAGTAATATTCCTTTCTTTTGCTTCTTTTTTGGAGGAGTATCCTACCGTCTTTATTTTAGCATATCCATTTTGATTTGTCTATATAAAATTTTCTTGACAAAATATGAAACGTGTGATATCATAATCACAGAAAATCGTGTAAAACCGAATAGCAATCGGGGGTGCTTCATTTGAGGCTGAGATGGGAAACCGAACCCTTTTACCTGATACGGATAATACCGGCGTAGGGAGATATGCATTAAAAGCGCTTTTTCTTCTTGCCGTGCGGTGTTGCACGGTTTTTATTTTTTACAGCTTGAGAGGGGAACTCGTCAACGCGCGCAGACGACACTTTTCTCACGGCAAGGAGGTTTAATTTAATTGAAACAAACAAACACACGCAAGCTGATGACGGCGTCGATGATGATAGCCGTTGCGGCAGTACTTTCACTGGTATGTGAATTTATCCCTTTTCTGAATTTGCCCTTCGGCGGCGGATTTACTATCGCGAGTATGCTTCCGATAGTGCTCGTATCTTATATGTACGGAGTCGGCTGGGGACTCGGATGCGCTTTTGCCTACTCGGTCGTACAGATGCTGGTGGGTTTCCGCACGGTCTCCGCTTTCTTTCTGCCCGAAGATGAGAATTACGCAGGAAGCGTGCTTGCGGCAGTCGGTATATGCTTTATCGACTACGTGCTCGCTTACACTCTGCTCGGACTCGGTGGAATTTTCAGAGGGGTGAAGGGAAGGAAAACTTCGCTCGTTTTGTGCGTCGTATTTGCACTTTCTCTGAGATATCTCGCCCATATCGTTTCGGGATATATATTCTTCGGTGCTTGGGCTGAGTGGTTTTTCACGCAGGAAGGCTTTTATTCGGTCGGCGGTAAGATAATGGAGCTGTTTTCCGGTAACGCTCTGGCGCTGGTGTATTCCGTTTTTTATAACGGACTTTATATGTTGCCCGAGATCTTTATTACGTCTATCGTGGCGTTGCCCGTTTCGAGAATACCGTATATTAAAAAAATATAAACAAAAGCGAGGCAAAGGTCGAACGGACCTTTGCCTCGTTTTCTTTTGGGGGAGAAAATTATTTGTAGAGAGCGTTGTAGATCTTTACGAATTTTGCATCTCTGTCGGCAAGAGCCTCTTTGTCCTTGCCGTCGGAATAATCGTAGAATCCCTTTCCGCTCTTTACGCCGTAGTTGCCGTTCTTGTAGAGATCGTCAAGGAGCTTCTGTACGTCCGTCTCGTTGCAAAGCTCACGGTTGAGGTAAGACGCTATGTGGTGGAAGGTGTCTATACCGCCAAAGTCTACTACTTCAAAAGGACCAAATGCCGCGTATCTGAAGCCAAGACCGTATTTCATACAAGCGTCAACAGCCTCGATGTCTGCGATACCTTCTTCAACGAGAGAGATGCACTCTCTGATGATGGAAAGCTGTATGCGGTTGAGTATAAATCCGGGCACGTCCTTTTTGCAGACTGCCGTCTTTTTGCCTACCTTGTGAGCAAGCTCAACTACCGCCTCGGTGCTTGCATCGTCTGTTGCGCTGCCGCGTATTATCTCTATGCAGGGAATGAGGTGAGCGGGGTTCATCCAGTGCATACCGAGGAAACGATGCTTGCCTACGATATCTTCTGCTATACTGTCTATCGGCAGTCCCGAGGTGTTTGTGGTGAGGATAGCGTCATCTCTTACCATTCTCGAGAGCTTGGACCAGAATTCCTGCTTGATATCGAGCTTTTCAATAATGCTCTCAATGATGATGTCACAGTCGGCAAGTGACTGCATATCATTTGAAAACGAGAGGGCGTTGACGATGCGGTCTGCTTCCTCTGCGCTGACCTCGCCAGCCTCTACCTGCGCCTTTTGATTTACGGAAACGAGTTCCTTGCCTTTAGCGAGTGCCGAGTCAAACGCATCGTATACGACGACGTCGTAACCGTACTTTGCAAATATCTGCGACATACTCGCGCCCATCAGACCTGCGCCCGCAATACCGATTTTTTTGAATTCCATATTTATCATACCTCCGGTTGATCTTTTAAAAAAGTTATATTTATCATATTATCTCAAATTCCGTTCGATTTGTAAATGAATTAATAGGAAAGAATATATTTTTCGGAAATGATTTTTTTGAAATGCCTTTGATATATCTCGGAAGGGCAGGTGTTATCAAATAATAAAAAAACTATTGATTATTTATAATTTTTGTGTTACAATTACTCTGTTATAGTAGGGTTATTTTGGGTAAATGTCGCTTTTTATATAAAATACCCCGTATTTGTTTCGTTTTTCTCTTTATTTTTTATAAACCGAGAGGTAAAGATTGTGAAAAAAGCACTTGGTATCATTAAAAACGTTTTAGTCTATCTTGTAGTTGCTTTTGCGGTACTTATGATGATATTCACCATTATGTCCGTGACTACGGTAGACCGCCACGACAGAGGAGTTTTTGGATATAAAGCGTACATAGTAAAGACCGACTCTATGTCAAAGACCGATTTCGATGCGGGAGACCTCGTATTTGTAAAGAACGTAAAGGATCCCACAAAGCTTGAGGAAGGAGACATCATAACCTTTCTTTCGCAGGACGGGGACAGCTTCGGAGAGACGGTAACACATAAGATCCGCCGCAAGACTACCGACGCAAAGGGAAACCCCGGGTTTATCACTTACGGTACTACGACCGACACGGACGATAAGACTGTCGTAACTTATCCCTTCATTCTCGGAGAGTATGTAACTCATATAGACAACCTCGGTCACTTCTTTAACTTTATGAAGACGACAACGGGATACTTTGTATGTATATTCATTCCTTTTATGCTCCTGATACTTTATCAGGGCTATAAGTGCGTAGTGCTCTTCCGCCGATACAGAGCGGAGCAGATGGCAGAGATGCAAAACGAAAGAGAAAAGCTCGCAGCAGAGCGCGAGGAAAACATCAGAGTCCTTGCCGAGCTTGAGGCACTCAAGGCTCAGCTTTCAAAAAACGGCAATCTGACAGACGGAAACGCAGCGGGCGGTGAGTCTGCGGGTAATGCCGATAACGACGGCAGCAATTCGGAGCAAGCGTAAAACGGGAGCTTGGTAATTATGGACAAGAAGACAATGAATCCGACACTTAAAAAAATATGGGACGTAGCGTCAAGCGTGGTAGTCGTCATTATGGTAATATGCGCTTTGTTTTTGACGGGCTCGCGACTGCTCGGATACAGAGTGTGTAACGTAACTACGGGAAGTATGGAGCCCGAGTATATGGTGGGGGATCTCATCTACGTAAAGGCGACTCCCTTTGACAAAATAAAGGTGGGAGACGTCGTTACTTACGTACTCAATGAAGAGGGAACGATAGCAACTCACCGAGTAGTGTCGATAAATGAACAAAAACAACAGCTCATAACCAAGGGTGATACGAACAAAGTAGCGGATGCACCCGTTCACTATAAAAACGTCGTTGGCGTAGTTGCTTTCAGTATTCCTGCGCTCGGACACGTATCCGGTTTTATACAGACGCCTCCCGGGGCGTACGTAGCGATCGCCGTATGCGTGCTTCTCATCGTATTTACTTTCCTGCCTGACGTTATTGCTAAAAAGAAGGCGGGCTATAATACAGTGGCAGAGAGCAAAAACGACGAGCCTGCAACGGCGGTAGCGGCACAGACCGACGGCGTTGCCGCGGCGGCAGACGGCACGAGTGCCGACGGTGAAAACGGCGAAGCGAAATAACGCCGTATCAGTTTGGTTTTATCCGAGGCGTAAATACGGCTCGGTTGAAATAATCTTTGAGAAAGGAGGACAATTGAGATGAGAATAACTAAAAGCAAAGTGTTTGTAACGTCGCTCGTAGTTTCTCTCGTAGCTATTCTTTCCATGAGCACTCTCGCATGGTTTTCCGACTCTGACAGCGTAAGCAATAAGTTCCTTGTTGCAGACTCTGTGGATATCGATACTCCCGACGAAGTGTTCAGCATTGACGTTTACGAGAAGTACGATGGAGATGGAGACGGTACTCCCGAAGAATACCAGAACGGTATTACATACGACAAGATCCTTCCCGGTGCTGAGCTTGGCAAGCTTGCTCTTGTTAAGAATACCGGTAACTACGATCAGTATGTAAGAGTAATTATCACTATCAGTGATAAGAGCGTATGGAAGGATATGGTTGAGGATGCAGGCGGAGATTTCACTTCTTACGATGTGAGAGATCACTTCGTTGGATTTGATTCATCAGCTTGGGATCTTGACAATTCCACCGTTTCTTACGATGACGTAAACGACACGATAGTATACGTCGTATACTACAATGCTATCCTCGCTCCCAATGATGAGATCGAGGTATTTGAAGGTATAAAGATACCTGAGATCATGACTCGCGACCACGCTGCTGCACTTAACGCAGACGGTGAGCACGGCTTTACCGTAGACGTAAGAGCACAGGCTGTACAGACCGAGTATGTTGGCGACAGCGCTTTCGAGGCATTTGATACAGTTCAGATGCAGATAGCAGACTAATTAAGGTATGTCCTCATGCACGTGCGGGGACATACAAAAGGGGTTTTCTGTAACCCCCCGATCCCGGGGGTTACAGGGTACACCTTCCACCGTGTGTGGACGGTGATCCGACATCATAAAACACGTTTGTGGTGCGGGATGACTGCGGTATAATAAAGGTATAATAAATCAGATAATTGCGGCATAATATTAAAGAGAAGGAGGGAGCACGTTGGGAAAGATCAAATTAAAGATTTTTACGATAGCGTTCGTTACGCTCGTTATGACTTTTCTTATGCAGGAGACTCTTGCGTTCTATTCAACCGTCGGCACCGCCAGTAACGTGATAACCTCCGGTAATATAGAGATGAAGATACACGAAAAAACAGCCGATGGAAACGATTTTCCCACGGAGGGCGTGTATATCATCCCGGGAGACGTCGTTTCAAAAGAGGTCAGCATAGAGAATATATGCGAGCATCCCTTCTACTTGAGAGTCAAGATAATCTACGGTATAAACTCAGAGCAGCTCACCGCAGACGATTGCTTCAAGCTCAATATAGACGAGGCAAATTGGCGTTTGGTCGACGGCTGGTACTACTACACGGGCGTGCTGATGCCGGGCGATACTACTCCGAACGTTTTCTCTCACGTTGAGATAGTAGGCTCAAAGGTAGATAAAAATTACATCGGAAAGACGCTGTCGCTTACCGTTCAGGTACACGCTGTGCAGAGCGAGAACAATCCCGTAGAGGACGGTCAGACGCATACGGCTTTCGGATGGCCGAACGAAGAATAAAAGGAGACGGGTATGAAAAAGCTTTTTTGCATCCTGCTTTCTCTGGTCGCGCTTTCTTTTTGTGGGATGAATATATACGCGGACAACGGCAGGGTAACGTATTCGGGGAATTCGGGTGAGTTTATATTCGCACCCGGCAGCGAATACTCGCCGACAGACCTTTTCCCTAATTTCAAGTCAGTTATGCCCGGTGACTCGATAGAGCAGGATATAACACTCAAAAACGACGCTGACGATAAGGTAAAGGTAAACATTTACATAAGAGCGCTCGGAGCAGAGCAGGGCTCTGAGGATTTCCTCTCACAGCTCTCCTTGAGAGTGGAAAAAACGGAAGAAAATACGATGGGATATATGTTTGACGCTACCGCCTCGGAGAGTGCGCAGCTCACCGACTGGGTGCAGCTCGGTACTCTTTACTCGGGTGGAGAAGTCAATATCCGAGTTCTGCTTGACGTGCCAAGCTCTCTTGACAATTCCTATCAGGATCAGATAGGATATCTCGATTGGGAATTTAAGGTAGAAGAGCTCCCCGTTGACGACGACGATCCGAAACCTCCGTACACGGGAGACGATGAGCAGCTTGCTATGTGGATAACCGTCTTTACGGTAAGTACGGTGTCTATTATGGCGTTGATATTTTTTATTATTAAAAAGAAAAAACAGAACGCAGAAGAATAACCGATAAAAAAATTTGACAAAAGGAGGGTAAAGCGTTATGACGAAAAGATTTTTAATTAAAAAAGCGGCCTTTGCCCTCAGTTTGATGCTGATCGTTTTTTGGACCGTGCTTGGAACGGGAACTTCACTTGCTTGGTTTTACGACGAATCGGATGAGGTAAGAAACATCTTCCATTTTGCCGAGTTTGAGGTTGGACTTTCATACAGACAAGAAGATGGAAGTTATCGCAGTATAGAAGGCAACGCGAGCATATTCGACGACGAGGCGCTCTATGAGCCGGGATACGTTCAGACGGTCGTTATGAAGGTTGAAAACAAGGGAGAGGTGCCGTTCAATTTCCGTACGGCAGTATTCGTTACCAACTATACTCTCGCAACGAATATGTTCGGTATAGAATACGCTCTGCAGGATTATATCAGATTCGGACTGTGTATAGATCACGACGAAAATGCGTTGATGGAAAAGATAGCAAACAGAGACCTTGCGGTATCTCTTGCCGAGCTACCTCTCAACGATTATTCCACCGAGCAGCTTTATCTCGATGCGGGAAAGTGCGCTTATATCGCTCTGATCGTCCGTATGCCCGATGACGTAAACAATATGGCAAATCATGGGGGAGACCGAATTCCTATGGTCGAGCTTGGCGTTATAGTAAATGCAGAACAGATAAAAAAATAACCGTCGAAAATGAAGGTATAGAGACGAGGTGCAGATGAAAAAGCTGTACGATGAGTATTATCGCTTGTCAGATGGTGAAAAAATAAGTGATAAAAAGTTTATTGCCAGGATTTCCATAGACGCTTCCATTATCCTTTTATGCATCTTTATTATGGGTATCTCCGCGCTCGCTTATTTTACAAGCGGCCTGCGCTCCGAGGGCAACGTAATTGCCGCCGGGGAGTTTGCTCCCGCTCTCGTTATCACTAACGACACGACGGGGGAGCAGGTGGAGCTTATTCTCACGGGAGAAAACACCTCGGTTGCATTTTTAGAGACAGGTGTCACCTACACCGTAAATATGGGTGCCACGGGTACCTCGTCAGGTTTTTACGTTATGTGTTATGCTCCTCATAGCGAATATTGCACGAGGCAGATAGGCGAGACGGAGCTTGGCAGTATTACTTCCGAGCCGCTCGTTTTTGAGCTTGCCGTTACGGAGGAGGCCACGGTCAGCTTCGTGTCCTATTGGGGTACGTCCTCGTATTACGATGAATACAAGCGTTTTGGAGACGAAAACGAGCATTACGTTACCGACGGCGAGAGCATCGTCATCGATACCTCGGCCGGCTCTTGGGAAAACGCAGAAAACTACGATAACTAAAAAGCAAGAGTGGAATCGATCTCGCTCTTGCTTTTCTTTTTGCTTTTTTTGAGTCTCTTTGAATATAAAAAAGAAATTCCCGACCGATGAGGTCGGGAAATTCTTTTTCGTTATTAAAGGTTAAAGTACTTATCGTATTCAGCGGGATGGGGAATAGCAGACATCTGCTTGCATTCCTCTCTCTTGGATTTGATAAAGTTCTTGATAAGCTCGATGGGGAATACACCGTCAGCGGTGAGGTAGTCGTTGTCAGCCTCGAGTGCGTCGAGTGCAGCGTCAAGAGAAGTGGGCAGTCCCTGGAGCTTTGCCTTTTCTTCTTCGGGCAGATGATAGAGGTTGACGTCGTACGGGCCCCAGCCGTTAGCGTGAGGATCGATCTTGTTCTTTATTCCGTCAAGACCTGCCATGAGGATAGCCGCATAGCAGAAGTAGGGGTTACAGGTAGCATCGGGATTACGAAGCTCAAAGCGGCGCTTTTCGGGAGATTTTGCGTATGCGGGGATACGGATAACTGCCGAGCGGTTTGAAGTAGCGTATCCAACGGTAACGGGAGCCTCAAAGCCGGGAACGAGTCTCTTGAAGGAGTTCGTGCTCGGGTTTGTGAGTGCGCAAAGAGAAGCAATGTGCTTGAGAAGTCCGCCCATAAAATAGTGCGCAGTCTCGGAGAGATTTGCATATCCGTTATCGTCGGAGAACACGGGTTTTCCGTCCTTCATAAGAAGCATATGCACGTGCATTCCGCTTCCCGCCTCGCCGTATATTGGCTTTGGCATAAAGGTAGCCGTCTTGCCGTATTTGAGAGCTGTGTTGTGAATGATGTATTTTATCATCATAGTAGCGTCGGCCATATGAACGACTTCGCCAAGCTGAGGCTCGATCTCAAA
>JAZQXE010000032.1:0-3125 GCA_045632705.1 Eubacteriales bacterium
GAGCAGCTCTCCACCTACGAGCAGATGGATATAGAAAAATGCAAGGTGGGCTCGCGCGTGGAATACAAGGTCGTCTCGCGTTCGTTTGACTGCGCGGAGCTGATGATACTCTGTAACGCAGTGCAGAGCTCGCGCTTTATCACCGAGAAGAAGAATACGCAGCTTATCGACAAGCTCAAGGGACTATGCAGCAGATACGAGGCGGAAAAGCTCGTCAGACAGGTGCTGGTAAACGGCAGAGTGAGGAGCATGAACGAGAGTATCTACTACAACGTAGACGCTGTCTTTGAGGCGATATCCGCGGAGAGATGCATCAGATTCAGGTACTTTTCCCACACCTTCAAAAAGGCGGAGGGGGAGAGAAAAGCGTACCACAACGGCGGTGAAGAGTATCTGGTCAGTCCCTTGACGCTCACCTTTTCCGAGGAGAATTATTATCTTGTCGGTTACGATCTTTCAAAGGGAGTCACAAAGCATTTTCGCGTGGACAGAATGGAAAAAATAAGTGTATCCGACGAGCCGCGAAACAAAGAAAAATACTTCTCGGACAAAAAATACGACACGTACACCGACCTGCATTTTTCAATGTTCGGCGGGGAGCTTGTTGACGTAAAGCTGATATTTGACGAGAAATTCGCCAATACCGCCTACGACAGATTCGGAGAGGGACTCACGATATCGGATCTCGGAGAGGGCAAGTATAAGGTGAGAGTAAAGGTCGCCGTCTCGGAGCAGTTCTTTGCCTGGATATGCTCACTCGGCGGCGGGGTAAAGATATGCGATCCGCCCGAGGTCAAGCGTCAGTACGCGGAATTTCTCTCGCACGCACTCGAAAGTGCCGAAAATGATTAAATTCTCCCTTCAAAATAAAAGATTTAGCATAATAAAACACACATTATGAAAAGTATTCGGTATTGCATATATCGGATACTTTTTGTATAATAAGAGTAAAGGGATAGGTCTGTAGTTGGCTTTCTGCCGAGATTTCGTCCCGTTTTTTTGTAAAAAAGGAGAGCGCGAACCGCGCGGAAAAAGATCATGTCAAACAAACGATATATCAACAAGGATTTTCCCCACTTCTTACACGGCGCAGACTATAATCCGGAGCAATGGAAAAACTATCCCGAAATACTCAAGGAAGATCAGCGATTGATGAAGCTCGCGGAAATGAACGAGATGACCATCGGCGTTTTCTCATGGGCGGAGCTTGAGCCTGAGGAGGGAGTTTTTGACTTCTCGTTTATGGACCGTGCGTTTGATATGGTGGAGGAAAACGGCGGAAAGATAATTCTCGCTACCCCGTCGGGCGCGCGCCCCAAGTGGCTATCCGACAAATACCCCGAGGTCCTCAGAACGAGAGAGGACGGCACCAAGATGTTCTTCGGAAGAAGACACAATCATTGCTATTCTTCTCCCGTTTACCGTGAAAAGACGCAGATAATAAACAGAAAGCTCGCAGAGCGCTACGGAAAGCGCAAGGCGCTCTACGCCTGGCACATTTCAAACGAGGTAAACGGCGAGTGCCATTGCGAGAATTGCCGCCGCGAGTTTATCGAGTGGTGCCGCAAGAAATATAACAACGATATAAACGAGCTCAACCACCAGTGGTGGACTACTTTCTGGAGCCACAAGTATAACAGCTTTGAGCAGATAGAGCCCCCCTCGTCTATCGGTGAGACCTGCGTACACGGTCTCGTTATAGACTGGAAGCGCTTCTGTACCGACCGCACCATCGACTTTATGTATAACGAGCAGGTGCCGCTCAGAGAGCTGACGCCCAATATACCGACGACGACCAACCTGATGGGACTCTTCTCGGGTATAGACTACAAGCGTCTGTCGCAGAGCGTTGACTTCGTATCCTGGGATAGCTATCCCGATTGGCACGCTCCCTGGTCGGATATTTCCGTCGGAGTCGAGCGCGCATTTACTCACGACTCTATGAGAAGCATGCTCGGCAAGAACTTTTTACTTATGGAGAGCACTCCCTCCCTTGTTAACTGGAAGGAGATAAACAAGCTCAAAAAGCCGGGTATGCATCTTCTCGCATCCCTTCAGGCAGTTGCTCACGGCTCTGACAGCGTGCAGTACTTCCAGTTCAGAAAGAGCCGCGGCTCGAGTGAAAAGATGCACGGTGCGGTAGTCGATCATTGCGGACACGAGAATACCCGCGTATTCCGTGACGTGCAACAGGTCGGCAGAGCACTCAAGACGCTTGACGAGATATGCGGTACGAGTGTCAAAAACGACGTAGCGATAATCCACGACAGAGAAAATCTCTGGGCTCTGGCCGAGCTTCAGGGAATGCAGTCGAAGAATAAAAAATACACCGAGACCTGCATCAAGTACTACCGTCCTCTCTGGGAGAAGGGAATAGGCGCTGACATAATCACGCGTCTTGACGACTTCTCACCCTACAAGGTCATCATCGCTCCGATGCTCTATATGTGCGAGCAGAGCGTTATCGACCGACTTGAAAAATTCGTCAGGGAGGGAGGCGTCGTTATCGGTACTTATACTCTCGCACAGGTAAACGAGAACGACCTCTGCCACCTCGGCGGCTTCCCCGGAACGAAGCTTAAGGACGTATTCGGAATCTGGGCAGAGGAGCTTGAAACCATGTATCCCGAGGAGAAGAACTACGTTCTCGCCGACGGTGAGAGATACGAGGCAAAGGACTACTGCGAGATCATCCACGCAAATACGGCAAAGGTGCTCGCTGCCTACGACTCCGACTTCTTCTGCGGTATGCCCGCCGCTACCGTTAACGACTACGGCAAGGGTAAGGCGTTCTATATGGCGTTCAGAGATCCGAGCGTCAACTATATCAGAAAGCTCGTCTCGGAGGCTCTCGCAGCAGCGGGTGTCGAGGGATGCATCAAGACGGAAATCCCGATGGGTACGACCGCTCACAGAAGAGACGGAGACGACGCGTCCTACTACTTCGTTGAGTGCTACGAGCATAAGGGTGCCTGCGTCAAGCTCGACGGCGAGTATTACGATATGCTCGAGGGCAAGAAGGTGACCGAGGTCAACTTCGACGGCATCGGAGTTGCCGTTTTGAAGAAATAAAGGAAAAACCAAAACAAGCAAAACCCGCCTTTGCTATCGCGATAGCAAAGGCG
>JAZQXE010000033.1:0-17791 GCA_045632705.1 Eubacteriales bacterium
TTTGGTATAATATAATATAATGAAGTAGTTTAGATAGTGCGACGGCACTTCTGCCTTGTTGATTTGGGCGTGGTTCGCTCATCGGAGGTTTATATGGAAGAAAAATTCAAGAAAGAGATATATGAATATCTGGCTATCCTCTCGGATATCGTCGACGATACGAAGAAAAAAAGCAAACGATGTATCAAGGCGGCCAAGGCGGAGATAGCGCAGGATATTGCGGCGGTACGCGAGCGCGATCCTGCCGCGAGCTCCGATCTTGAGGTCGCCCTGCTCTATTCGGGATTTCACGCAGTCCTTTGTCACCGCGCGGCTCACGCTTTGCACAAAAAGGGACATAAGCTGAGCGCAAGAGCCATTTCGCAGGGAGCAAAGCTCTTGACGGGTATTGAGATCCATCCCGGTGCAACTATCGGAAAAAATTTCTTTATTGACCACGGAGCAGGAGTCGTCATCGGTGAAACTGCCGAGATAGGCGACAACTGTACTCTGTATCAGGGAGTCACTCTCGGAGGAACGGGAAAGGATACGGGAAAGCGCCATCCCACACTCGGCAACAACGTTATGGTCGGATGCGGAGCAAAGGTGCTTGGCCCCTTTAAGATAGGAGACAACTCCAAGATAGCCGCCAACGCCGTAGTGCTGAAAGAGGTACCGAGCGATTCTACCGCCGTCGGTATTCCCGCAAAGGTGGTCAGAACGGCAGGCAAAAAGGTGGATGAGCTCGACCAGGTTCACATCCCCGACCCCGTTTCAAACGAGATAAACGCGCTCAAGGCGCGTATTGCCGAGCTTGAGTCGCGGCTTGCCGCGATCGACGGCGATGAGAGAGAAACGGATAGCGACGTCATTGATCGTGATCTTGATATCGACTCTGACGTAGATATAAACGATCCGGAGATAAAGCGTATGCTTTTATCCGACGACGGAAACGATAACGTATAACGAAAGAAAAGGTAATATAAAATGCAACTGTACAATTCACTTACTAAAAGAAAAGACGAGTTCGTACCAAATGAACCCGGAAAGGTAAAGATGTATACCTGCGGTCCTACCGTATATCACTTTGCCCATATAGGAAATCTGCGTACCTACATCATGGAGGATATACTCGAAAAGGCGCTTCGCTACGAGGGCTACGACGTTACGCGAGTTATGAACATAACCGACGTTGGACATCTCTCATCGGACGCAGATACGGGCGAGGATAAGATGCTGAAGGGAGCAAAGAGAGAAAAGAAGACCGTTATGCAGATAGCGGAGTTTTACACTCAGGCGTTCTTCTCGGATATGGCAAAGCTGAATATCAAGATGCCCGATATCGTCGAGCCTGCGACTAACTGTATCGACAGATATATAGATATGGTCACCGTTCTTCTCGACAAGGAATTTGCGTACGAGGCAGGCGGTAACATCTACTTTGATACCTCCAAACTCGGTGAATATTACGTCTTTAACAACTTCAAGGAGGACGACCTTGCAGTAGGCGTGCGCGACGGAGTTGAGGAGGACACGCAAAAGAGAAACAAGTGCGACTTCGTTTTGTGGTTTACAAAGTCGAAGTTTGAGGATCAGGAGCTGAAGTGGGATTCCCCCTGGGGCGTCGGCTATCCCGGCTGGCACATCGAGTGCTCTTGCATCAGCTTAAAGCATCTCGGTGAGTACCTCGATATTCACTGCGGAGGCATCGACAACGCATTCCCCCATCACACTAATGAAATAGCGCAGTCGGAGGCATACACGGGACACAAGTGGTGCAACTGGTGGTTCCACGTTCATCACCTCAATACCACGGGCGGAAAGATGTCAAAGTCAAAGGGAGAGTTCCTCACAGTTTCTCTTCTTGAACAAAAGGGCTACGATCCCATCGTTTACAGATTTTTCTGTCTCAACTCTCATTACAGAAAGTCCCTCGTTTTCTCCTGGGACGGCCTTGACAATGCAAAGGTATCCTTTGAAAAGCTTGTTGCAAAGATAGCGGCACTCACCCCCGACGGTGAGGTAGATACTGCCGTGTTTGATGAATATAAGGCGAAGTTCATCTCCGCACTCGGAAACGACGTGAACACTTCCATGGCTATAACCGCCCTCTACGACGTGCTCAAGGCAAAGACGAACGCAGCGACCAAGCTTGCTCTTATCTCCGACTTTGACCGCGTGCTTTCTCTTGACCTTGTAAAGAAGGCGGATGAATACAAGAACAAGGCGGCAAACGACGAGCCCAAGAGCGTAGAATATCCCGCAGAGGACGCGTGGATAATCGAGGCTATCGCACAGAGAGCGGCAGCAAAGGCGGCAAAGAATTACGCCGAGGCAGACCGTATCAGAGCGGAGCTGCTTGAAAAGGGAGTAACGCTGAAGGACTCCTCGCAGGGAACTACCTATACCAAGCAGTAAAAAAAGCATGGGGCGAGGTGCGCACTTTCGTGCGTACCTCGCGTTTTAGAGAGGAATCACTATGAATAAGCAAAGAGGAAAGTTTATCGTTATTGAGGGCGTTGACGGTGCGGGCAAGACTACGCAGATAAAACGCCTGGCAACAGCTCTGCGCGAAATGGGCAAGGAAGTCTTCGTTACAAGCGAGCCTACCTGCAAGGCGACGGAGCACGCTCCGAGTGCCGTTGGTTCGATCATCGGAGAGGTACTGCTCGGAAAGACGGAAATGACGGCGTCCGGTATGGCGGCGCTCTTTTTGGCTGACAGAATATTGCACAATACCGATAACGAGATCGGTATTATAAACAAGCTCGAGCAGGGCGTTTACGTTATATGCGACAGATACTATTACTCCTCTTTCGCATATCAGGGGCTGGATACGGACGTTGATTGGGTAATAGAGTCAAATCTCCGTTGCCCCGAGATCAGGCGCCCCGACGTTTGCCTTTTTCTCGATCTTCCCCCCGAAGTTGCGGGACGGCGTCGTGAGGCGCGCGCAGAGACGGTCGAGATATTCGAGCGTCCCGAGGTAAAGACATCGAGCATCAGAGACAAATTCTACGCCGTGTTTGACAAGCTCGACGGAGAAAATATCAGGGTGGTGGATGCAAACGCCGATATCGACAAGGTGGCGGCACGCGTGCTTTCGGCTGTTTCCGACATTATCTAAGTGTTAAGAAAAACAAAAAAGTGGATACGAGTCTTGCGACCGTATCCACTTTTGTTGTTTTAATTACTTTTCGGAATCGTCAGAGCCCGTGTCGGTGCTTGCACTCTCGTACTTTGCTACCTTTTCGAACGCCTTGTCGAATACCATACCGTCCTTGAAGTAGTCAAGTCCGTACTGCTTGAGGAAGCTCTTGTAGTCGGAGATTCCGTAGTATGCGGAGTAGAAGGAGAGGAGAGGCTCGATGCTTTCCTCGTAGAACTTCTTTGCGCTTTCCTCAGCTTCAGCGTCGGTAACGGATACGCCAACCTTCTGTGCTACTGCATAGAGAGCCATCTGCTCCTTGAGTGCGTCCTTTGCCTCGGGAGTAACTACTGCCTCCTTGAATGCAGCGACGGAAGCGTGTCCCTCGCTCTTAACGTAAGCCTTGAGGTGCATTTCCTTTGAAGCTGCAACGCTATGCTCGTAGTACTCGAGAATAGTGCTCTCGTACTCCTCGAGCAGTCCTTCGGGATAACCCTTTACGGAGCAGTTTTCGAGAACGTACTGCCAAGCAGCGTTGATAACTGCCTTCTTGTTCTCGGTCTCGTGCTCGGTCTTGAGATCCTCAAGTACGTGGTTGCGGTAAGCCTCTGCGGTAGTGAACTCTTCACCGAAGATCTTGGGGTTGTTCTTTACGTAGTCGTCGGTAACCTCGGGGATCTGCTTTCTGGTGATAGAATCTATCGTAACGGTAAATACGACGTCCTTGCCTGCAACGTCTGCGTTAGAGTAGTTGGCGGGGAACTTGAGGTTGAGATCCTTCGTCTCGTTCTTCTTCATACCGATAAGGCCCTTGTCAAAGCCCTCGATGAAGGTAGACTTTTCAATAGAGATAGCGTGCTTGGAATCGGTAGCGGAGCCGCCTGTGAACTCTTCGCCGTTTATCTTTCCGACGTAGTCCATAACGACGGTATCGCCGTCCTTGACCTCGGCGTCGTCGCCAAGCTCAACTTCTTCAGCCTTGTCCTTGAGAAGCTCCTCGATCTTCTTGTCAACGTCCTCGCTGGTAGGCGCGCCCTTGAGCGTGAGGCCTGCGGTGTAGTCGCGGGTGAGAAGGTCTGCGGGAAGCTCAATGTAGGAAGAAAGGTCGTTTGCAGCGAAATCATAGCTGCTCTTTGCGCATCCGCTCAAAAGCATTGAGCACATGAGCAAAACTGCTGTGATGATCACAAGTGATTTTTTCATAAGTAGACATCCTTTTATTATGATATTTTGTTTTACTATATAAAATTATAGATACACCGTATATGTTAACACATAGAAAAGGAAAATGCAATAGCTTTTTTCAAAATAGAATACTGTTCACAAAAATGTAACCGTATTTTTCTCTCTTATATAGGTAGAGAAATAAAAAAACGCTCCGTCTGCACCTGCACCGACACTTTTTCTTGAAAATTTGTTCAACCGTCATAATTTGGTCACATTTCTTGTGTAAACTGATGGGTATAATATTATTATGAAGGGGTGTAACTTTTTTGATAGAAGTAAAAAACCTTAAAAAGAGCTACGGAAGCCACCGTGCGCTTCACGGTATCAGCTTTAACGTAGAGCGCGGACACGTTTACGGATTTCTCGGCCCGAACGGAGCCGGCAAGAGTACGACGATGAATATCATCACCGGTTGTCTTGCCGCAAGTGAGGGACTGGTGAGCATAAACGGACACGATATTTTTTCAGAGCCTATCGAGGCAAAACGCTCAATAGGATATCTCCCCGAGCAGCCTCCGCTTTATCTTGATATGAAGGTAAGTGAGTATCTTGACTTCGTCGGCAGAGCAAAGGGACTGCGCGGCTCGGATCTCTATTCGCAGATAGAGGAGGTCGTTTCTCTGACGGGACTTGACAACGTCTACGACCGACTCATCAAGAATCTGTCCAAGGGATATAAGCAGCGTGTCGGTATTGCCCAGGCGATGCTCGGAAACCCCGAGGTCATCATTCTCGACGAGCCGACGGTTGGTCTTGACCCTATACAGATAATAGAGATAAGAGAGCTTATCAGATCTCTCTCGGTCACCCATACCGTAATTCTCTCCAGCCACATCCTCTCCGAGATCAGCGCGATATGCGACCGCATCATCATAATTGCAGGCGGACGCATCGTAGCAAACGATACTATCGAGGGACTTATGCGTCCTTACAGTGAAAACGCAGAGCTTGAGCTTCTTTGCAAGGGACAAAAGAGCAAGATAAGCGAGGCGTATTCAAACGTAGGCGCAAAGAGCGTAAGCGTTGAGGATACCGACCGTGCGGGTGAATATCTCGTAGTATTCTCCTACGACACCGAGCGCGATATAGCAGAGGCAGTATGGCGCGCCGCGTGCGGTGCCGGCATTATCGTTCTCTCTATGGTGCCGAAGGTAATGACGCTTGAGGACGTGTTCATATCTCTGACAAAAGAACCCGAAGAGGCAGAGTCTGTCATACTCTCGCGCCCCGCGGCTTCTGTTTCCGCTGACGCCGAGGATGCGGAAGGGGCTGACGAAGACGACGATGACGGCGACGATTACAAGCCGCTTTTCAGTTGATGGGAGGATGATGTAAAATGACAAGTATTTACAGAAAAGAGCTCCGCTCTTATTTTACCAATCTCCACGGCTATATTTTCGGAGCGTTTATGCTCCTTATATGCGGCATATTCTTCTACGCCGTAAACCTCAAGAGCCTTTACCCCAACTTTGAGTACGCTCTTGAAACCACGAGCTTTATATTCCTGCTCGTAGTGCCGATAGTAACGATGAAATGCTTTGCAGAGGAAAAGGGACAAAAGACGGATCAGCTCTTGTATTCGCTTCCTCTGAGTACTACCGAGATAGTAATGGGTAAATTCTTTGCCCTCTACACCGTATTTCTCATTCCCCTTTCCATAATGAGCGTGTATCCTCTGATACTCAGCCTTTTCGGAACGGTCAATTTCGGCGCAACTTACAGCTGTATTCTCGGATTCTTCCTTCTCGGAGGTGCGCTTCTTTCCATCGGTATGTTTATCTCCTCTCTTACCGAGAGCCAGATAATAGCGGCAGTAGTCAGCTTCGGTACCGTACTTCTGCTCTATCTTTTGAGCAGTCTCGTTTCTCTGATCCCTCAGACCTCGACCGCGAGCCTTATCGCGTTTTCGATATGCGCGCTGCTCTTCGGCGTTTGCGTTTACGTTCTGTGTAAGGACTGGTGGATATCCGGCAGCTTTGCTATTGCCGCCGAGATAATCGTCGTATTTTTCTATATGCAGAACAAGAGCGCCTTCGAGGGACTCTTTGCGAGCGTTATCAACCGCCTTTCCATTTATCAGATGTACTACAATCTCTCACTTGGAATATTCGATCTTACGGCGGTAGTTTATTTTATCAGCATAATGGCCGTATGCCTTTTCCTTTGCGTTCAGTCTCTCGAGCGCAAGAGATATAACTGATGGAGGTGGCGTCAATGAGTAAAAATAACAAAAAGCTCGGCGTCGGCGTAAAGGCGGGCGCGTTCAGCGCTATCCTCACCGTTATCGTTATAGCGGCGGCAATAGTGCTCAATCTTATCGTAAATTCACTCCCCTCCAAATTCACGAAGTTCGATACGACCGCAAACTCCGTATTCACCTTCGATCAGAAGACGGAAAAGTTCATATCGGAGCTTTCCACCGACGTTACCGTGTATCACATAGTTGAGTCGGGCGCGGAGGACAAGTATCTCACGGAGGTACTCTCGAGATACTCCGAGATGAACTCACACATCAGTGTAAAAAAGATAGACCCGGTAAAGCAGCCCACCTTTATTGAAAAATATACGGAGGATGCTCTTACCAAGAACAGCCTTATCGTTGAGAGTGCGGCGAGATACAAGGTAGTGCCCTTTGAGGACATCTACTACATCTACTGCTCGGACCTCGGTCAGTCCTTTGACTATTCTACCTTTGAGTACTACTATCAGATGTACTATCAGTACTACGGAAAGGCGCTCAGCTACAGTGAGGTGTTCGCAGGTGAAAACGCGGTTGCGGGTGCCATAGATTACGTCACGACCGATAAACTGCCCAAGGTATATACCATCAGCGGTCACGGTGAGGCGGCACTCAACTCCGCTATCACGGGCTGGCTCGAAGCGCAGAACTATCAGAGTGAGACCTTCACCATCACCGAGAGCGATACTGCACTCGGCGGAAACGTTACGAGCAAGGTCAACGACATCCCCGACGATGCGGGACTCGTTCTTCTCATCACTCCCAAGACGGATCTCACCACCGAGGAGTGCGAGGTGCTTACCAAATACGTAAACGGCGGCGGCAGACTTATAGTCACCTCCAACTACGCGACCTCCTCTCTTGAAAACTTCAGAGCTTTGGCGGCATCGCTCGGTCTTGATATCTCGACCAGCGTCCTTCTTGAGACGGATGCTTCCTACTACACGAGCGCAAAGTATAACGTCAAGGCGCATATCGGCTCTCACAGCATCACCTCCGGACTCACGAGCGTAATGATGCCCTCCGCGTACGGAATAAAGATCAAGGAGACTCTGCCGGAGGACTTGAAGGCGACCCAGCTTCTTTATACGAGCGACAACTCATACGCAAAGCCTCTCGGCTTTGATACTTCAAAGTCGCTTGAGCGCGAGGAAGGCGATATCAACGGCCCGTTCTCCCTTGCTGTTCTCGTAGAAAACGAAAAGACGCAGGGCGCGGCGTGCTGGTTCTCGTCCGACTCCTATTTCATTTATTCACAGCAGGGTGAAGCTGCCAATATGTTCGTTGGCGCGGTAAGCACCCTCTGCGAAAAGACGGAAACGATATCCGTTCACACCATAGAGCTTTCCACCTCTTTCCTTGAGATAACGGAGGGAAGTGCAAATATCTGGGGCGTGCTCGTTATCGGTATCATCCCGCTTTCCTTCATAGTATGCGGCTTTGTCGTATGGATGCGCAGAAGAAGCAGATAAACGGAGGCAGTATATGAAGAAAAAGGGCGTTTCCATAATTATAATGGCGGCGGCGCTGTTGATACTCGTCGTAGTCTATATGGCGGTCAGCAGCAGCGTTTCGGATACTTCCGATACTACCGACACGACCGAGGAAGAGAGCGTTTACGTCATCAGCAGTATCGTTACTTCCGAGATCGAAAATATCACCTTTACAAACGATGGTATCAGCTATTCCTTTGACTATAACGGCAAGGAATGGGGATATACGGAGGACGACAAGTTCCCCGTAGACGACGCATCCCTTGCAAAGATAGCGAGTGCTCTCGGCGCCATTGAGGCAACGAGAGAGCTTGATGCGGGAGAGGGATACGAAAAGGAATACGGACTTGAAAGTCCTCTTCACACGATAGACGTCAAGCTCAAGGGCGGTAATAGCTATACCTTCAAGATAGGAAGCTACAATCGCCACATGGACTCATACTACATCACCTCTTCTGCAAAGGAGAAGGTATATATGGTAATAGCAGATTTTGAAAAGCTCTTTGACGTTGAGCTTTTCGATATGCTGCTTCTTGAAGAGATGCCGAGCATCACGGCGAGCAAGGTAACGAAGATAGAAGCGACTACCCCGGGCGGCAAGATCACTTTGAGCGTTTCGAGCGTTACCGATGAGCAAACCTCGGAGAAAAAGACGGTCTACACCCACGTAAATACTGCGGGCGGGGAGACGACGCTTGAGGCAGAGAGCGCTAAGGATATTATTGCGGCACTCACCTCGCTTGATCTTGATACCTGCAAGGAATATTATCTGTCCGAGCAGGACTTTGCCCTCTACGGACTCGACGCTGACAAACGCACCAAGATAAAGATAAGCTATACGGTCGAGGTCAGCTCCACCGACAACGTAACGGGTGTTGAAACGAAAAAGGATATAGAAAAGGAATACACCTACTACATCGGTGAGATAATGGTCGAGGCTGAGTCAGAAAAGGACGAGGCGGCTGACACGGGTGCGGATACGACGACCGATACGAGTGCAGATACGACGACCGACACGAGTGCGTCCGACACCGATAAAGAGCCTGAGCTTGTCAAAAAGACGTACGTCGTGCTCGAGGGATCAAATATGATATTTGAGGTAGAGCTGACGGGTGCTGACGCTTTCTTTGCCTGAAAAAAACGAGCCGAAAGCGAAAAGATCTCTAAAAATTGACCGACAAGCCAAAAATAACCTCCGCCCGATTGCAAGAAAATGCTTTTCTTCCATGCGGTGTGCAGGTGAGGGCATCGTTGTAAAAAATCAATAAAAAACAAAAAACTGCCGTAGCTCATACGGCAGTTTTTTTGTGCAACGTTTACAATTTCACTTTTTTGGGGATGATAGCGAGTTCTTTTTGCAAAATCAAGATTTGAGCAATATTGACATAAAAATATCAAATTAGCAAACAAAAGTGTAATAAATGCACAAAAAATTTTAAAAAAACTATTGACAAGCGGATCATGGTATGCTAAAATGTAGACACAGGGAAGGAAACCAAACCTGAAAGGAAAGAGAAAAGAAAGGGTGATACCGAAGACCTGAATGTTGAAGCGTGCTGAAGGCACGAGGAACGGTCAGCGCGTTTGAGAAAGAAAGTTCCGAGTCTACACGGCAATAGCCGAGGCAGCTTTCACGTTGCTTGAAAGGTAGGTGCGAGTTCAGTTGATTTACAGATTCGTTTTGCACACAAGCGGTGCCACAGAATAAAACGGGAGGGTAGGTCCAATGTACTACGTAGCGTCCGAACAAGTCGGAGAAATAGGGTTTGATCTTTAAACGGAGGTACGGTCCGATGAAAAAGTAAGTGGGTGTTGGGATAACACAACGGAAAACTTTTGAGTTACACGGGAATATTGCATCAAGGGAAAGCGAGACGCAATGATGGCGCTTTGCCGACGGATAGTATAGATATGGGCGTCAGGGGCTGAGGTAATTGATGTGATAATGAGGCTTTACTTCAATTAAATATTGAATTCATATATAGTGAAAGTGACTTCACCGTCTTATAGGTAGACGGTATCAATTTTAAAGAAAAAGAGAAAATTTAATATGGAACAGTTTTGAGACGGAACGGTGCTTTGAAGAAAAGAACCGTTCCGTCGTTTTTTTGGGGGGAGTATAGCGTAACCCGCTTTGACACCTTCAATAGATAAGAGTCAATTTTTTATAAAAAAGCAGGGATAACCTTTTAAAAGGTTATCCCTGCGGATATTCGGTATTTCTCAAGAGCCTTTTCCCAATTTTTTGTACACCCAATTTACGACTACGTAGGAAACAATTGCGAACGTGACGCCGAGCACCGCTCCGACGAGTACGTCGCTGGGGTAATGGACGTAGAGGTACAGTCTTGAAAAGGCAACGAGTGCGGCTGTGCAGAGAGCAGGTATGCCGATATACTTCTTTTGAGTGAGGAAGAGCACGGTACAGCCCTCAAAGAGCGCCAGCGTATGACCGGACGGGAAAGAATAGTCCGAGAGCGCCTCGACGAGCATAGTGCTTTTATCAAACGCTTCGTTGAAGTCGTAGGGGCGCATACGAGCAAAGAGTGGCTTCATCGTCAGATTTCCTACGATAAAACCGAGTAGCAGCGCACCGCCTATCATAATACCTGTTTTTCTCGTTTTTTTCGAGAAGAGCATTACTACGGCGAGAGCGATAAAGAATATTCCGTCCTCACCGAGCAGGGTGATGAGTGGCATTATAAAGTCGAGCAGGGCGCATCCGACGGTGTTTTTTATAGCGTCGAGGATACCGAGCTCAAAATGGTTGAGAGAATCCCACATAGTTACTACCTCCGTTTACGACGGTGCTCCGACACCCTCTATTGCACCGACGTTTACGATGTCGTATATCAGATATTTGTCGGATGAACGTTTAAAGAATACGATGACGTCGATGTTTTCGGTGTAACTTTGATTCTTTCTCGTTCCGTTATAGGTCAACTTCACGCGGCAGAAGAAGCTGTCCTCGCCAGTTTTTGTAAAGTTGTCTGCCGTGTCGTTTGTAAATTCGTACGAGCTTGCCTCGTACTGCCAGCCCGGATCTATTGAATTTATGTGCTTCCATATCGCGCTGCTCGTATCAAAGTAGGGCTTTATGTCGGATTTTGCCGAGCCCTCGATGTTTTGCAGGTACAATACGTATTTATAGAAGACGTTGAGTATCCACTCGGAGTTTTCCGCTTTCAGCGTCTTTGAGTAGGATGGGTAACTCTCGTAGGTATCCTCATCCTCGATGTAACGGAGCGTGGAGACGGAGCCGTCCTCCGCCTTTACTCTGACTATCGGGGCGTTAGTGAAGCCCTCGATGCAGTAGCTGACGTATTCGAGCGCCTCGGCACCCTCACAGAGAAATGCGTTGTATGCGCTTGGCACGCGCTCACCGACGATGAATTCTTCACCGACGGCGTAGGAGCCTACGTAGACGGTCTGCGTCGTGAGTGCGCGGACGTTGAGTTTTTTTGTAGGAACGAAGTAATATTCGTTTTCAGAGTCGTAGTCGAGCTTGACGCTGACTCCCGCCGCGTCCGTCACGCTGAACTCGGGAGTTGAGAGGAAGCCCGTCACCGTGTATGCGTTGTAGAGTACGCCGTTGGTGCCGCCGGTGAGAGTGTACGCCTGCGTCGGTACCTTCGTATCTTCCTTGAATCTGTCAGGTACGGCTACCGAATTTGCCGCGAGGAAATATCCCTCGGGGACGAGTATGCGGTAGGAGTTTGAGGGCATGATGAAGGTCAAACGGATATCGCGCAGCTCGTATATGGGAAAACCGAAATCTCCGCTCTCAACCGAGGGGGCGAGAGAGAAGGTAGCAAAGCGCGCATCCGAGGAATAGACGTTGTATACGTACACGCCGTTTTCGGCTGAAACTGTCTGTGAGTAGCTGAACTCACCGTCCTTTACCTTTTCGTAGATGAAGGCGGCTATGTCCTCTTTCTTTTCAAATATCGCATCCTCGTCACTGACCAAAGACACGAAAGTGCTTTCGTTTACGTTTGAAAAATAGTGGTTGAAGACTTCCTCTGCCTTATATTTCGGTTGGGAATCTTCGTACGCTCCGAGAGCCGAGTGCTCAACTATGAGACCGACCGTCAGAGATATCAAGAACAGTCCTATGAGAGCAAAGTAGACGACGTAGAATACTGACGGCTTTTTTCTCTTGCTCCTGCTTTTTCTGAAGTTATCCGTAGCGTCAAAGAGCTCGTCAAGCTCCTGCTGCACGATAAGCTCGCTTTGTTTTTTATCTTTCATATCTATCCTTATTTTCTCTTAAAAGTTGCCTTACGGCTTTACGCAGAAATACGTCGGGATGTCACGCGGGGGAGTGAACGCCTTGTACTTGTTGACCAGTCCCTTTTTTTGATATTTGTCGAGTGCGTTTACGTCGATATCGGTGTAAACTTCAAAATAATTTTGATAGTAAAGCATCGAGGAGGAGCCTCCGTCGAGCATTCCCGCAGTAACTGCGCCAAACTGGACCATAATGTCGATCACATCGTTGTAGGTAGCGCCGGGGGAGGTGGTCGTACGGCCGTCGGTTACCAAAAATATGACCGTGCCGTCCACCATCTGTCCGATAGCAGTCCTCTGCGAGGTGGCGGTGTTGTTTGCGACCTTGTGCAGAGTTACCTGATCTCCGTCGTTTGATATCAGGACGTTTTCCGTTCCCGTCTGAAAGCACACGCCGTCCCTGATACCGAGTGCCTCTCCGTCAGCGAATGAGAGACGGTCGAGCACCACGAGCTTGTTTTGAGAGTCAAATCCGATAAAGGTCTTGCTCGTTTCCTCGTTGTAGACGCAGCTTCCCTTTGAATAAGTAATGCCGAGAGGCAGGTTGCCCGTGCCGACTCCGCCGGGATCAGAGAAGCCGCCGCCGTTTATCGCGGCAATGCATCCTTCCTTTTTCGCTATCTGGAATATATCAACGCCCGATACCTCGGGATCTGTAAAGTCACTTGACGTGCCGACGTAAATGCGCGAGGGGTCTTTTACGAGCAATACGTAAGCGGCAAAGGTCGGCTTTTGAAGATATATCAACTCCATACCGTTATGCTCGAAGGTGTACTTGTCCTTGGTCGTTTCATCCTTGTCGTCGTCTCCCGAGAGAGAGCCGTCAACGTAGTTTGACTGATAGTCGCCAAAGGATATCGTCTCCTTTGTGACGTCGGAGCTTGACGCCATGATCGCGTCTATCGTCTCTTGTGGTAAAAAGAGTCCGGGTACCCACTTGGTTGCACTTGCCTGCATAGCAGACTGAACGAGCACGTCTCTGAAGGTCACGCTCGGTCCGTGTGCTACGACGAATACTGCGCCAAATATACCGATCACGAGCATCAGTATCAGGGTGAAGGTCAAGAGCAACGCGCGCAGGACGTAGCTTTTTGCCTTGCTTTTCTTTTTATACAGGCTCGAGCGCGGTTTGATGTCTCGGATGCCCGCTATCTCTTTTTGAGTTTTGTTTTTCATTTCGTACTCCGGAATATATCTTATACGTTTTTGTTTTTTTGGTTCGTTTGTGAGGAAAATTACCGCTTATACGGTGCAACTCTCCTTTTTAATTATATATCGCAATCATTGTTTTTGTCAACCGATTTTATTTAAAAGAGGGGCGTGGAAATTTTTCGGTTGTGTAAATAAATTATAAAGTATCTTCATTTCTATTGCCTTTTACTATTCTTGGCGCTATAATATAAGATAGAAAATTGGTACTTATACCGAGGTCGTATATGAATCACAGAAAGAGACACGCCGCAAGAAGCGTCAAGAGCACGACGCAGAGCGGTGGCAACTCTCTTTACGGAGACGCCGCCTCACAGCTCGACCGAGAGCTCGATATGGAGTTTTTCGGAGAAGAAGCAGACGGTGAGGGTGCGTCAGGGGGAAAGAGAGCAGACGGCAAAAAGAGTGCCCTGCGCACTGTTTTTGATATTAAAAATTTAATACTCGTCTTGTGCGTATGCGTCTTTTCGGTGTGCGCCGTCATCCTTTTTCAGAGATGGTTTGACTACAAGCGCGGAGACGAGATATATCTGACGCTTTCCGAGAGTATGTTCAAGGAGGTGTCGGACGATCCGAGCGTTATCGGCGGTTGTGCGCCCATGGGTGCGACTGCCCAGCTCTACGATTATTCAACGGCTCTGTCGGTTGGTAAGAGTGCAGGGGATATCAAGGAAAATACGAGCGTTATCGGGGATATCCATTACGCGAGGATCAGAGCCAAGCTCGAGCAGCTCAAGCAGGTAAACGACGATATCATCGGATGGATAAAGATAGACGGTACGCAGATAAACTATCCCGTCGTCTTGGGCGACGATAACGACTATTATCTGACGCACGCCTACAACGGTGAATATCTGCGCTCGGGTACGATATTTGCAGATTACAAGAACTCGAAAAATTCAATATCCGAAAACCGCAATACGGTGCTTTACGGACACAATATGGCAAACGGAGCTATGTTTGCAGGGGTCAAGAAATTCTTGAAGGAAGAGCTCTTCAACAGTGCCGTCATCTATTTCTATACTCTTGACGGAGTGTACGTCTACGAGCCCGTGATGCTGCTTGAGACGGTGGCGAGCTTTTACTATTACCGCACGGAGTTCAGCTCCCGCGCACAGTACAAGGCGTTTCTTGATACGATGTACGAGAGCGCCAAGCTGAAAAAGGACGTTGAGCTGACACCTGATGACAAGCTGTTGTCTCTTTCCACCTGCTCTAACAGAGTAGTGGCGGGCAGATACTGCTTGCAGGCGAGACTCGTGAGGATAGATTACAAACAATGAATATATATGAAAATTTAAAGTGTCCCGTATGCTCGCGAGAGCTTTTGCGCGTTGGCGGCTCGCTCGTTTGCGAGGCGAGACACACCTACGACGTATCAAAGGAAGGATACGTAAATCTCACAAACACCGCCTCGCAGAAGATAAGCGGAGACTCAAAGGAAATGGCGCGGGCGAGAAACGAGTTTCTCGCAACAGGTGCATACGCACCGCTCGCATCTCTTCTCTCGGAGTATTCACGCTCCGTCGTAGTTGACGCGGGATGCGGTGAGGGATATTATACCAGAGCCCTTGCCGGCTCGGCTGAGCTTTGCTACGGCTTTGACCTTTCAAAGAGTGCTGTGTCGATAGCGGCAAAGAGAGCGTCAGCGTCGGGACTCTCCGACAAGACGTTTTTCGGCGTGGGAACGGTATATTCCTTGCCTCTTCGCGACGGGTGTGCCGATACTCTCATAAACGTCTTTGCTCCTTGCGTTGAAGAGGAGTACGAGAGAGTGCTTGCACCGGGCGGACGGCTTATCGTTGCGTGTGCGGGACGAGATCACCTCGCCGCAATGAAGCGCGTGCTTTACGAAAATACGCGAGAGAATACCGAGCGTATGGATCTGCCGGGGAAAATGCGCCGCGTTGACTTCCGTGAGCTGAAATACGATATCGATCTTACCTCGCGCGATATGATAAAGAATCTCTATCTGATGACGCCGTATTGCTTCAAGACCTCAATAGAGGCGCAAGAGAGACTGTTTTCTCTTGACAGACTCAAGACAGAGGTGCATTTCAACGTCTACGTTTACGAAAAATAAAAAAAGGAGGGCTGTCACGTGCTTTACTATGCTTTTGAATTTCTGGATGAAAAAGCCGACGAGCACGAGGCGGCTCGCTCGCTTCTCACGAGGCTCGCGCGCGAGCGGTTGGGGGGGAGCTACACGGTTGATAAGAAAAACGGCGTGCCGTATCTCGTCTTGGAGGACGGGGGATGTCTTTATGCTTCCGTTACTCATACGGACGGCTTGTGCGCCGTCGCCATCTCCGACTCCTGCGTCGGTATAGACGCCGAGCGCGTGCGTGCGCTTGAGCGTTACAGGGAGATATCAAAAAGGCTCTTGCGAGAGGAGTGCCTTGACGGACTTGACGCCTTTTTTATCCGCTGGACGCGTGCGGAGGCTGAATACAAGGCGTATTGCTCCGATAAAAAGGTCAGTGAGAAAAAGCCGCTTGCCTCGTATCTCGCAGACTCGGCTCTTCGCGGCTGGGAAAAGACGACGAAAACGGAAAAGCTCACGGACGGTGAGCGAGAGTTTTACCTTTCCGTCGTCAGCGGTGTCTAGACGAAGAAAAACGAAAGAAAAATAAAAGAAAGGACTTATCGCGGCGTTGCCGCGATAAGTCCTTTTCGTCGTTTTTCGTTTTAGTCGCAGATGAGGTTCTTCGTGTCTGCGAGATACTTTTCTACCTGCTCGTCGAGTGTCGCCTTGTCGGTTGCACTTGCGAGGAAGTACATCTTTATCTTCGGCTCCGTGCCCGAGGGTCTGATGACCGCAACGTCACCGTTTTCAAGCTCGTAACGGAGAACGTCGGAGACAGGGAGCCCCGTGCTTTCCGCGTTTGAGCCGTCTACGTCGCATACAGTCTGTGCGATATAGTCGCCGACTCTCTTTACGGCAACGCCGCCGATGCTCTTGGGCGGGAAGTCACGCAGATGCTTCATTACTCTTACGCGACGCTCGATTCCGTCCAGACCTTCCATATATATGTCCTCCACGCCCTCGCGGTAGAAGCCGTATCTCTCGTAGAGAGAGTCGAGTGCGGCGGAGAGAGTCATATTCTTTTTCTTGTAGTAGGCGGTCATCTCACCGATGAGCATAGAAGCGCATACGGCGTCTTTGTCGCGGGCGTAAGTGCCCTTGAGATATCCGTAGCTCTCCTCAAAGCCGAGAAGGTAAGTGCCGACTCCCGTTTGCTCGGAGTTTTTGATGACCTCACCGATGAACTTAAAGCCCGTGAGCACGTTATAGAGCTTAACGCCGTTCTGCTTGCATATCTCGCTTACCATTTCGGTGGAAACTATCGTCTTGACAGCGTAAGCGTCAGCGGGGACGCCTCCCTTTTCCTTGTACGCCGCGATGATGTAGTCAAGGAGCAGAGCGCCCATCTGGTTGCCCGTTATACGAACGAAACTGCCGTCAGCGCATCTTGACATAACGCCGACGCGGTCACAGTCGGGGTCCGTCGCAACGACAAGGTCGGAGCCGACCTCGCCCGCGAGCTTGATACCGAGGGTGAAAGCGTCCTCCATTTCGGGATTCGGCTTCTTTACGGTGGGAAAATCACCGTCGATGACCATCTGCTCGTCAACGGTTACCAGGTGTTTTATGCCTATTGCGCGCAGAGCCTCGCATACGAGCTTGTGTCCCGCTCCGTGAAGGGGCGTGTAGACTATCTTCAGCTCATCCGCTACCTCTTTTACGACCTCACAGTTGACGGACTGAGCGAGAACGTTTTTCATAAACGCACGGTCGAGCTCCTCGCCGACTATCTTTATACTGCCAAGAGCCACTGCCGAGTCGTAGTCAACGCGCTTTACGTCGTCGAAAATGTCAATGCTGTCGATATATCCCGATACGGCACTTGCGTGTACGGGGGAGAGCTGTGCGCCGTCCTCCCAGTAGACCTTGTAGCCGTTATACTGCTTCGGATTGTGGCTTGCGGTAATGTTTATACCGGCGATACATCCGAGCTCTCTTACTGCAAAGGACAGCTCGGGCGTGGGGCGGAGCTCGTCAAAGAGATAAACGAGGATACCGTTTGCCGCAAGCACGCAGGCGCTGATGCGAGCGTAGAGAGCGGAATTGTTTCTGCTGTCGTATGCGATAACGACGCCTCTCTTACATTCCTTTTCGTCGATGATGAGATTTGCGAGTCCCTG
>JAZQXE010000034.1:0-7554 GCA_045632705.1 Eubacteriales bacterium
GATTGTCTTCCTAAGCCCGCTTGGCCTCCGACTTTATAAAGGGACTCTGGGGGTCGTTGGGAACTGCGTTCTTGTTGAGGGTAATGTGTACCTCGTCAAGTCTATGCTCAAGCTCCTTACCCGTCACGCCGAAGTTCTGAAGATCAAGCAGCATCAGGTGATTGTCCGTACCGCCCGATACGAGATTGAATCCCTCAGCCATAAGAGCCTCGGAGAGCACCTTTGCATTCGTCACTACCTTTTTCTGATAGAGCTTGAAATCGTCACTGAGTGCCTCGCCGAACGCAACCGCCTTTGCAGCGATAACGTGCATGAGAGGACCACCCTGAGTTCCGGGGAATACCGCCTTGTCGATAGCCTTTGCGAACTCCTCCCGGCAAAGTATCATACCGCCTCTCGGGCCTCTGAGCGTCTTGTGGGTCGTTGTCGTAACCACGTCTGCATACTCGCAGGGATTAGGATGAAGACCTGCCGCAACGAGTCCCGCGATGTGAGCCATATCGACCATAAAGTACGCGCCGACCTCGTCCGCGATCTCACGGAAGCGCTTGAAGTCGATTATTCTCGGATAAGCACTCGCGCCCGCAAGTATCATCTTCGGCTTATGCTCAAGTGCCAAGCGTCTTACCTCGTCATAATCTATCATCTGCGTGTCGTCCGCAACACCGTAAGGAACGATATTGAAGTACTTACCTGAAATATTTACGGGAGATCCGTGTGAAAGATGTCCACCGTGAGCGAGTGACATCGACAGCACCGTGTCACCGGGCTGAAGAAGTGCAAAGAAAGCCGCAAGATTAGCGTTTGCACCGCAATGAGGCTGAACGTTCGCATGCTCGGCACCAAAGAGCTTCTTCGCTCTCTCGCGAGCGATCTCCTCTACCTCGTCAACGCAAACGCAACCGCCGTAATATCTCTTTGAGGGATATCCCTCTGCGTACTTGTTGGTGAGTACCGTGCCCGCCGCCAAAAGCACCGCAGGGCTTACGATATTCTCAGACGCGATAAGCTCGATATTGTTTCTCTGTCTTTGAAGCTCACGCTCACAAGAAGCGTATACCTCACTATCGTACTGTGACAACTGTTCAAAAAACATACAAATCTCCTCCGTATAAAAACGTTTGTTTAACGCAACAATTACCTAACTTACATTATACTACATATTTTTATATAAATCAATCATTTTATTGAATAAAAAACGCCCTCCGAGCAGAAATAAACGCATTTTATACTATCATTTTTCACTCACCCGATACCCTTTAAACAAAAAGCGGGAAGGAAGAGTAAAATTTCAACCCCCGCCCTTTGTTTTTTGTCCGTTCTTGCGCTTTTTCCGACTTCAAAACATGCGTCAAGATCGCACCGAAAAAGCAAAAAAGCAACGAGCGCACGTCGCTCGTTGCTTTTTTATATCGTTTCGTAGATAAAGCTATCAATGGTGGAAGAGTCTCATTCCCGTAAACGCCATAGCGATACCGTACTTGTCGCAGGTCTCAATGACCTGATCGTCACGGATAGATCCGCCGGGCTCGCAAATGTAGCTTACGCCGCTTCTGCGCGCACGATCGATGTTATCACCGAACGGGAAGAACGCGTCAGACGCGAGTGCCATACCGCTAAGAGAAGACAAATACGCCTTCTTCTCCTCACGAGTGAATACCTCGGGCTTGGTCTTGAAGTAATTCTGCCATACGTCGTCTCCGAGCACGTCCTCATAGTCGTCGGAAATGTAAACGTCTATGCAGTTATCTCTGTCGGGTCTGCCGAGAGTATCGAGGAAAGGAAGATTCTGCACCTTGTCGTGCTGCCGGAGCATAAAATTGTCCGCCTTGTTACCTGCGAGCCTCGTGCAATGGATACGCGACTGCTGACCGGCACCGATACCGATAGCCTGACCGTCAAGCGCATAGCAAACGGAGTTTGACTGCGTGTACTTGAGAGTGATGAGAGCAACGATAAGGTCTCTCTTCGCCTCATCGGGAATATTCTTATTCTTGGTAACTATGTTCTCAAGCTGGGAAGCATCCGCCTTGTAATCGTTTCTTCCCTGCTCAAAGGTAATACCGTAAACGTCCTTGGTCTCTATCTTTTCGGGAACGTAATTTTCGTCTATCTTGATGATGTTGTAGTTGCCCTTCTTCTTGGTCTTGAGTATTTCAAGTGCCTCGGGCTCGTAGTCGGGAGCGATGATTCCGTCCGACACCTCACGCTTGATGATAAGTGCCGTCGTAACGTCACACTTGTCAGAAAGAGCGATAAAATCACCAAAGCTTGACATTCTGTCGCTTCCTCTTGCTCTTGCGTAAGCGCAAGCGAGGGGAGACTCGTCGAGCCCCTCGATATCGTCAACGAAGCAAGCGCGCTTGAGCTTTTCCGACAGCTTCACGCCGACCGCAGCACCCGCAGGGCTTACGTGCTTAAAGGAGGTAGCCGCGCAAAGTCCCGTTGCCTCTTTAAGCTCACGAACGAGCTGGTATGCGTTGAACGCATCAAGGAAGTTGATATAACCGGGTCTTCCCGAAAGTATCTCCAGAGGAAGCTCCGAGCCGTCGCGCATATATATCTTTGAGGGCTTCTGATTGGGGTTGCAACCGTATTTAAGTTCAAATTCTTTCATGTTAACTCACCTTTCAAAATCAGTCGGCATACTTATTTATTATCTTCGATACGTACTTTCCGCTTGCGATATCGGTGTATCTGACGTAAAGAGAGATCTTGTTATCGTTATCGAGAGCATTCCATATCTCGTTTGCAAAAGCGTCGATATCGTTTCCTATCTTCACCTTTCTCGGCTCACCCTCAAAGGTGGGAAGCGGATTTCCGTCGTGCTCGTAGGTATGGATAAAGCGGCCGGTGCCGGCGATGCTTCCGTACTCGTAGAAGTATCTGTTGCAAACGGCGTCGTCTCCCTCTGCCGATTTGAGAATACTCATCTTGTAGCTGTAAGCACCGTCAAAGTTAAGTATCGCGCTGATACGGGGAGTGAAGTTGGGCGCATCCGGCTCAAATTCTCTGGTACGGAGTCCAGACTCAAAACTGCCGCCGTTTGCGATAGCGTCGTATATCGTATCCGTCTGATCACCGTTTGTAACGGCAAGAGACTTTCCGCAGTCTCTGACTGCGTTATAGATTATAAGGAGCGGATCTGCACACTTTGAGGGATCGTAAGCCTCCGTGTAGATATCTCCGTTATCCTTTTCCTTGAATACTCTGTTGCGGCTGTTTTCGCTTCTTCCCATAATGAAGTAAGCGCAAACGGCGTTCTTGCCGTCCTCGCTCGTTCCGACGCAGATACCTCTGCCGGGATAAGCGTTAGTGCCTATAATATCCTTGATGTTCTTGATCTCCATCTTATTTGTCTCCTTTTTTGCTTTTTCGGATCTCTTTTGCGACCAGCTCACAGGAACGCGGCAGGATCACCCACTCCGCATTCTTCATTACTCTTGCCTGAAGACTCTCGGGCGTCTCGTCCTTTAACACCTTTACCGTCTTCTGCATGATTATCTCGCCGCCGTCGGCTATCTCGTTTACGTAATGAACGGTAGCACCCGTCACCTTAACGCCGCGGCCGAGCGCCGCCTCGTGTACTCTCAGACCGTAATAGTCCTTTCCGCAGAATGCGGGAATGAGGGAGGGATGCACGTTTATTATCCTCTTGTCGTACTTCTTTACAAAATTCTCCGAAAGAATGGTCATAAAGCCCGCAAGTACGATCATATCGATCTCGTACTCCTCGAGTCGCTCGCAGACCTTCTTTTCAAATTCCGCAATATCCTTGTACGCCTTTCTTGAAACGACAGCCGTGTCTATACCTGCGTTTACCGCACGGGTAAGCGCGTAAGCATCGGGATTTGAAGAGAGCACGAGTGCTATCTCTCCGTTTTTGATAATACCGTCCCTTTGCGCGTCGATCAGCGCTTGAAGATTAGTACCGCCGCCCGAGACGAAAACGGCTATCTTCGTCAGCATATGATAACACCCTCGTCGGAGCGTACTACCTCTCCGATAACGTAAGCGTCCTCTCCGTTTGCACGAAGTATGGAAAGCGCCTTGTCTGCGTCTTCCTTTGCAACGGTGACCGACATACCAACACCCATATTAAAGGTATTGAACATATCGCGCTCGCTGATGTTGCCCGTCTTCATAATAAGATCGAAAATGGGAAGAATACGTACTGCACTCTTCTCTATCTTCGCACTGAATCCTGCAGGAAGGCTTCTCGGAATATTCTCGTAGAATCCACCGCCCGTAATGTGCGATACTGCCTTTACCTCTACCTCGTCAAAGAGAGCAAGCATAGGCTTTACGTAGATCTTGGTAGGAGTGAGCAGCACCTCTCCGATGCTCTTGTTTCCGAGAGACTCGATAGGAGCGGTGATGTCCGCGTGCTCTACGTTGAATACGCGGCGAACGAGGCTGAATCCGTTTGAATGTACGCCGCTTGAAGGAAGAGCTATGATAACGTCACCCTCGCATACCTTCTTGTTGTCGAGTATCTTATCCTTGTCTACGACACCAACGGAAAAACCTGCAAGGTCGTATTCGTCAATGGGATAAAAACCGGGCATTTCCGCAGTCTCACCGCCGATAAGCGCCGCACCCGACTGAACGCATCCCTCTGCAACACCGCTGACGATGCTTGCTATCTTCTCGGGATAGTTCTTTCCGCAGGCAATGTAATCAAGGAAGAACACAGGCTTTGCTCCGCAGCAGATGATGTCGTTTACACACATCGCATCGCAGTCGATGCCTACCGTATCGTGCTTGTCCATAAGGAAAGCCATCTTGAGCTTCGTTCCTACGCCGTCCGTACCGCTGACAAGAACAGGCTTGTTTATACCTGTCATATCAAGCTCAAAAAGACCGCCGAATCCTCCGATGTCGGTCAATGCGCCTGAGGTGATGGTACGAGCGATATGACTTTTCATAAGCTCGACCGCTTTGTAGCCCGCGGTTATATCAACGCCGGCTGCCGCATAACTGTCTGATCTTGATTTCGTGTTCATACTGATTTATTCCTTTCCGTTCCAGCAGTAGGTACAGAGCTTGCACGGCTCAAGTCCTATAGCTTTTATTATTCCTTCGAGTGACTGAAATTCCAGTGACGAGAACTTGAACTTTTCGCAGATAGCAGCTCTCAGGCGCTTTCCGCGCTCGGTGTTAGAATCACTGTATTCGTCTATATATTTATTGCCCTCTTCTCCTTCAAGCTCAATGATAGTCCGCCTTGCAATAAGCTCCATATCGGACTTTGTTCTTGAGAAATTGAGGTATTTGCAACTATACATTATCGGAGGGCAGGCACTTCTCATATGTACCTCTTCCGCTCCGTTTGCATATAGAAATTCTACCGTTTCCTTAAGCTGCGTTCCTCTGACGATGGAATCGTCAACGAACAACAGCTTCTTGCCCTCGATAAAATCAACTACGGGTATCTGCTTCATCTTAGCTACCCTGTTGCGCTCCTTTTGATTATTAGGGGTAAAGCTACGCGACCAAGTGGGCGTATATTTGATAAACGCACGGGCGTACGGCACCTTCGAGTCGTTTGCATATCCTATCGCGTGAGGAATACCGGAGTCAGGCATACCTCCGACGTAGTCAAGCGTCGAGGGATCAAAGCCGCTGGCTTTGTCGTTCTCTGCCATTATCTCTCCGTTTCTGCATCGCATCATCTCTACGTTCACACCCTCGTAGGTAGAGGTAGGATAACCGTAGTAGCTCCACAAAAACGAACAGATGCGCATCTGCTCACCGGGCTCTCCTATGACCTTACATTCATCTGCCGTTATCTTTACTATCTCAGCGGGTCCGAGCTCCTTGTACGTCTCGTAACCGAGCTTTTGATAAGCAAAAGACTCAAACGAAACGCAAAATCCGCCTTCGTTTTTACCGACGAGTATCGGTATTCTTCCGAGTCTGTCTCTTGCCGCTATTATAGAGCCCTTAGCCGTTAAGATAAGTATAGAGACCGTACCCTTTATCTTGCTTTGAGCAAATCTGATGCCCTCTGCAAAGTTCCCCTTGTTGTTGATCAAAGACGCAACGAGCTCCGTCATATTTACAGCACCACCCGTCATTGCATTGTAATGACCGCCGTGCTCCTCGAGAAACTCACCTATAAGCTCGTCCGCGTTGTTTATAGCGCCGATGATGCATATAGCGTAAGCACCGAACTTTGAACGTATGAGCAGCGGCTGAGGATCGTAGTCGCTTATACATCCGATAGCCGCCCTTCCGCTCATTTCATCGAAAACGTCCTCAAACTTTGTTCTGAACGGGGAGTTCTGTATGTTATGTATCTCCCTCTGAAATCCGACCTCGTCGTTTATTGCCGCCATTCCGGCACGTCTCGTTCCAAGATGCGAATGATAGTCAACTCCGAAGAAAACGTCGGATATCGCATCTTCTTCGCGGCGTACAGCCCCGAAAAAACCACCCATATATACCTCCGCGGACACCGTCCGCTCATAAAAATCAATTAAGACCTAAGACCGTCGCCGTGGCAAAGCGATCACTTGTTGTATTTAGCCTCTACCTCTTTGTTCTTTTCAAGAACGGCTTCAGCCGCAAGAGCTCTCTTCTCGTCGAGCTTTCTTGCAAGCTCCGCATCCTCTATCGCAAGCATCTGAACTGCAAGGATACCCGCGTTTGCCGCACCGTCTATCGCAACGGTCGCAACGGGAATTCCCGAGGGCATCTGAACGGTAGAGAGAAGTGCGTCCACTCCGTCAAGATACTTGCTCTTAACGGGAATACCGATAACGGGAAGCGTGCTTGCCGCAGCCATAGCTCCCGCAAGATGTGCCGCCATACCCGCAGCGGCTATTATAACGCCAAAACCGTTTTTGCGCGCACCGAGAGCAAATTCTCTGGCTTCGGTGGGTGTACGGTGAGCAGAATAAACGTGTACTTCGTAGCCGACACCGTATTCGTCAAGTGCCGCCATTGCTTTTTCAACGACTCCGAGATCAGAGGCGCTACCCATAACTATCGCAACTTTTTTCATTTCATTCCTCCAAAAAATACAAAAAGGCACCCGTATATCGTATAATGCGGGATGCCCAGACGGTCGGCTGATATTACCTATCTGCTCCCATGCGGTATCCCGCTCATCCGTCAGTAACAGATCGGCTGTTGACAAACAAAAATCAACGACTATTATTATACTACACTTTTGTCAATAGGTCAATAGGTTATATTATGTGAATAACATAAATTTATACCAATATTTATTATTCACTTTTTACTAATATTCGTTATCTGCAAAAAAACATTTGATTTTTTGATTTTGACGTGATATAATAAACGATTGGTATGGCTAAGTCCTGTACCAAATAAAAACCGATATAAAAATAAATATATAAAAGCGAAAAAAAGGAGACAACGTATGGAAAACTTTTTGACAAGGACCCTTGAAAACCTTGCGACCCTGTCAAACAACCTGCTGGAATTCGGCCGTGACGACGGCTGGATGTACTTCGTTATGTGGGCAATAGGAGGCCTGCTCATTTATCTTGCTATCGCAAAGAAAATGGAGCCTACCCTTCTTCT
>JAZQXE010000035.1:0-3381 GCA_045632705.1 Eubacteriales bacterium
CTGTCTATGCTTGCACCCGTATTGGTTGTAGCGGAGGTTACCTTGTTTGCTGCGGTATAGTCTGCAACGTTTGCAGTCTTATAAGCCTCTGTGTATGCAACGTATACTACCTTCGTTGAGGTTGCAACGGGCTCTGCGGGAAGAGTGATCTTGTTAGTGGTGCTTCCGCCAGAAGGAGGAGTTGCAACCGCTTCCTTTTCGATCGTAAGAGAACCTGCACGGATACCGGGATCGTTCTTGAGAGTATCGTAAATGGATGCCGCGAGGACGATCTTAGAGTTTCCTACGGGAGCGGGAGCAGTGATCAGATCGTCGCCCCAAACGGACTCACCGCTGATACCCTGGAATACTCCGGACGAATCAAGCATAGAATCAGTAAGTCTGTTTGCCTTGAAGGAGTTTGCCCAATCAAAGCCTGCGCCAACGTTAACAACGAAGCTATCATAGCCGTTTGCAGCGCTCTTCATATCGTGAAGTCCGATAAAGTTAACTATCTTACCGCCGTTGAGATTGATAGTGCAAGTAGCGTTGGTGGGTGAGAAGGGAGTGAGGTTGGAGCTTATCTGACGGAGATAAGCAAATACCTTGTAAACAACTGCCTTCTCTGCTATATTGATGGTTATGTCGTAATCCTTGAGGAAGTCAGCAGTCTCCGTCTTTGCAGTAGAAGTATAGTGGCTGTTACGGAAAGTTCCGACAAGCTCTACCCACTCACCGCCGAATACGTTAAGAGTAACGTCCTTGGGAGTGTAAGCGCCGGAGTTGTCCTGGTTTCCTGCGATGAGGTAGGTGCTCTTGCCTGCTGCACGAGTGAACTTAACGTTGCTCGTAGCGGTAAAGTTGTTGAAGTGGCAAGCTACTACCCAGGTGTTCTTGGTCTCTATGTGGATAGCGTCAAAGGTAACCTCTCCACCGAGAATGAAGCGATACGCACCGGTGATCACGAACTTTGCATCCGCATTCTCACCCGTGATGGTAAGCTTCTTACAAGTAGTGGTGATGTTCGCGCCCTGCGTGAACGTACCGGTAATATTGATGATACCGCCGTTTGCGCCAAGCTTTTCTTCAGCCTTGGCAAATGTCTTGACAGCCTTTGCAGCCGTCGTTCCGTCGTTTGCGTCGTCGCCTGCGTCACCGAGGTAAACCACGGGCTCTGCTGCGTTTACGCTAACGCCTGCAAGCATACCAAAGGGAACTACCATAAGGCATACGAGCAAAAGTGAAATAAACTTTTTCATTATTTTTCTCCTTCTTCTTAATAGTATAGGTAAAAATATACTTCCTAATGAATATATTATATATGCCCGTTAACAGTTTTGCAATAAGGTGTTAAGTTTTTCTACATATTAGTGAATTTATACTTTTGTCTTTTGTAAATTTTACACAAAGTTTTTTCCATTTTTTAAACGGTTACGACAAAAAACAAACTCCCCATACCGCACGTTGTCTCGGTATGGGGAATATCTATAAAAGTTACGGGCGGGACGCTATAACGAAGCACCTAACCTCGCGCGCACCGTCAGCTATCAAAAGCGACGCGCATCTGCCGAGCGACGCCCCGCTGACGCACACGTCGTCTATCAGAATAAAACGTCCGTCGCGCACACTCCGCGAGTTCGTTTTTCTCGTAATGCTCTTCTCTGCATTTTTAAAGCGACTTTTTCTGTCAAGCTGTTTTTGCACTTTTGAGTCTTTCTCCCTCTCAAACAGCACCTCGCAACCTATACCGAGCTTTTCCGACACAAGAGTACAGGTCTGACGCATATGATCGTAACCGTACTTTTTGTAGGAAGCGAAACTTCGCGGAACGAAGCACAACGTATATTCGGAATAGTCGGGGCATTTTCTCTTTATCATATCGGCAAGCTCTGAAGCGAAAAACTCACGCACGTCAGAGTTGTTCTTCGACTTGAGATTATAGAGCATCGCTTTAAAGGGACTGTGTTTCTCGGATGGGATATAGGCGCAGAGCTTTGACAATCGCCACACGCCGTACTCGGTCATCTCGTCTTTTGTACAATCGCAGGTACAGATATCGTGTCCGCAGTATCTACACTTTCTGTGACACAACAGCTCGTATCTGGTCTTGCACACGGAGCATAATATCTCACCAGACGACTCGAGCGGCTCTGCACATTCAAGGCACCGCGGAACGAAAACGAGAGAGAGGAGTTTGTTTACTACACCGTTCTTTTTCATCTTTACTCAAAGATAGAAACGGCGTCGGCGTCAACTCCGTCACGCTCGCGCAAACGCACGCGGATATGCTCGGCGTGGCTGGTCGGAACGTTCTTTCCGACGAAATCGGGGCGTATCGGAAGCTCACGCAGACCTCTGTCAACGAGCACGGCAAGCTGTACCGCCGCAGGTCTGCCGAGATCAAAGCAGGCATCTATCGCCGCTCTGACCGTTCTTCCCGTATATATAACGTCGTCAACTATAACTACACGAGCTCCGTCAAGCGAAAAATCAATACTGCTGTCACGGCTGATGAGAGGCGCATCCTTGTGCGAGATATCGTCGCGGTAATGCGTTATATCAAGCGTCGCCAAAAGAGGACGCTTTCCCTCGATGCGCTCTATCTTGTCCGCTATACGAAGAGCGAGGTCGGCTCCTCGGCTGTGTATGCCGAGCAACGCGACACCGTCGATCCCCTCGTTTCTCTCAAGTATCTCGTGCGAGATCCTCGTGACCGCTCGGCTTATCGCCTGCTCGTCCATTATTCTCGCTTTTTCTCTCTTTTCGACTGTTACCGACATAGCTTATACGTCCCTTTAGATCTTATTTATTAGAGTCGATATGCTTCCAATAAGCCTTGATGTAATCAAAGCCGGATACTACCGTCGTCACGGTAAGCACTGCCATACAAATATAGCTGAAAAGATAATCGGGTGTCTTTAGGATAGGAGTAAGGATAACGGGCTCAAGAAGTATAAAGCATATACCCACTATCTGTGATACCGTCTTTATCTTTCCGAGCATAGAAGCGGCAACGACGACCCCGGAGGTGTTTACTACGACGAGTCGCATGCTCGTTACTGCAAATTCGCGGAATATTACGATAAACGTCACCCAACCGAGCGCCCAGCTGATCGAGTCGTAGGTGATACAGCAGGCAAGGAGCGCACCGATAACGAGCGTTTTATCAGCCAGCGGATCGAGGAATTTTCCAAAGTCGGTAACGAGATTGTGCTTTCTCGCTATCTTTCCGTCGAGCATATCAGTAAGCCCTGTCACTAGATATATAACTGTCGGAACAATACATCCCCACAGCGGTATATCCTTCATAAACATAAGCGTTGCCACGAATACAGGAACAAGAAGAACTCTGACTATGGATAGTATATTAGGTATATTGATTGATTTTTTCTTCATAAAAAC
>JAZQXE010000036.1:0-2691 GCA_045632705.1 Eubacteriales bacterium
GCCTTCTTGAGAGCGGGCTTGTAAGCCTCATCAACGCTGAGAAGAGCACGAGAAAGACCGTGACGGATAGCACCTGCCTGTCCGCTGAATCCACCGCCTCTTACGTTTGCGATGATATCGAACTTACCCTGAGTCTCGGTAACACCGAAGGGCTGGTTTACGATGAGCTTGAGAGTTTCAAGACCGAAGTATTCGTCTATATCCTTGCCGTTGATGGTGATAACACCGGTGCCGGGGAGAAGACGAACGCGAGCAACAGAGCTCTTTCTTCTTCCTGTTCCGTAGAAATAAGGTTTAGCACTTGTATACATCTTTTATATAGCCATCCTTTCCCTATCAGTCAAAGTTATAAGGAGTAGGCTGCTGAGCCTCCTGCTTATGCTCGGCGCCTGCATAGACCTTGAGTCTTGCAAAGGACTTGTCGCCGATGGTGTTGTGGGGGAGCATTCCCTTGATTGCCAATTCCATAGCAAGCTCAGGCTTGGTAGCCATAAGGGTGCCGTACTTTACTTCCTTCAATCCGCCGATGTAGCCGGAGTGATGACGGTAGTACTTCTGATTGAGTTTGTCTCCTGTGAGAACAGCGTCTTTTGCGTTGATAACGATAACATACTCGCCGCAGTCAACGTGAGGGGTGAACTCAGGTCTGTGCTTGCCGCGGAGAATGTTTGCAGCAGCAACGGCAGTCTTACCGAGGGGCTTGCCCGCAGCGTCGATAACATACCACTTGCGCTCGATCGTTTCAGCTTTTGCCATAAATGTTGACATTACTGATTTCCTCCAAAATTGTAATTAGTTTTTTTCGAACGTTGTGATTATAGCATAAGCATCTCTGTATGTCAATAGCATTTTGAAAGATTTTTTCGTTTTTTTAATTTAGCATAGAGCAAGCTCCCGAAATCTCCGTTTTTCTCGTTTTTTCATACGTTTTGCTCGCAAGCGAAACAAAAAATTTTTTATATTTATTTTTTTGAAAGTGCGCTCTTGACTTGACACCTTTTCTAAAAGGTAGTATAATTGGAAGGTATTGTGATGTATTTCGGAGGGAGTTGAGTCAATATGATCAAAATCGGCTTTGACAACGAAAAATATATAAAGATGCAATCCGAGCAGATAGCAAAGAGGATTTCCGAATTTGGCGGTAAGCTCTATCTTGAGTTTGGCGGCAAGCTCTTTGACGACTATCACGCATCGAGAGTGCTGCCGGGATTTGCTCCCGACTCAAAGCTCCAAATGCTCAAAAATATTGCAAAGGACGTTGAGATAGTTATCGTCATCAGCTCCTGCGATATAGAGAATATCAAGATACGCCGCGACATCGGCATATCATACGACAACGACGTGCTCCGACTCATTGACGCTTTCCGTGAGTTTGGTCTCTACGTCGGCAGCGTCGTAATATCAAAATACAACGATCAGCCCGCCGCTGCCAAGTTCAGAGAGCGTCTTGAAAACCTCGGCATAAAGACGTATCTGCACTATCCGATAGCGGGTTATCCCTATGACGTCAAGCACATCGTCAGCCCCGACGGATTTGGCAAAAACGAGTATATAGAAACGCAGCGTCCCCTCGTCGTAGTTACCGCCCCCGGTCCCGGAAGCGGAAAGATGGCGACGTGTCTGTCACAGCTCTACCACGAAAACAAGCGCGGAACTAAGGCGGGATATGCAAAGTTTGAGACCTTCCCTATCTGGAATCTCCCGCTCAAGCACCCCGTCAACCTCGCCTACGAGGCGGCAACGGCTGACCTCGACGACGTAAATATGATAGACCCGTATCACCTTGAGGCTTACGGCAAGACAGCAGTAAACTACAACAGAGACGTAGAGGTATTCCCCGTGCTCAACGCGATATTCGAGCACATAAGCGGGGAGAGCCCCTACAAATCTCCTACGGATATGGGAGTCAATATGGTCGGCAACTGCATCGTTGACGACGACGCAGTATGCAACGCATCAAAGCAGGAAATGATACGCCGTTATTTTGCGGCGTTGTGTGACCAGCGAGACGGAAGAGTCAAAGCGGACACGGTAGCAAAGATAGAAGTACTGATGAATCAGGCAAAGGTATCTGCAGACGACAGAAAGACGGTACGCGCGGCTATCAACCGCTCGATAGAAACCGGTAATCTGCCCGCCGTCGCAATAGATCTCGGTGACGGCAGAGTAGTGACGGGCAAGACCTCAAAGCAGGTGGGCGCCGCAAGTGCTGCCCTGCTCAACGCCGTAAAGGCGCTCGCTGATTTTTCAAAGGAAACGACGATGATCGCTCCCGAGACTATCGAGCCTATACAACAGCTGAAAACGAGAATACTCGGCAACCACAATCCGAGACTCCACTCGGACGAGGCGCTCATCGCCCTCTCGATCTCGGCATCAACAGACCCCGTCGCACACAAGGCAATGGAAAAGCTGGAAATGCTAAAGGGCTGTCAGGCACACTCGACGGTCATTCTCTCCCAGGTAGACGTTGACGTTTACCGCAAGCTCGGCATCGAGCTTACCTGCGAGCCGCAGTATAACACCAAAAAGCTCTATCATAAATAATGTAAAATAAATATCCCCCCGTAAAACGGGGGGTATTTCATTTTCGGGCATAGCCCTAAACACTACTGGCGACGCACAAGTGCGTTTTAGATTGGCCTGCCAGCCATGCAATTGTTACTTACTACCCATAAATGGGTCCCGTGG
>JAZQXE010000037.1:0-2402 GCA_045632705.1 Eubacteriales bacterium
CCTATGACGGTTTGCGTGCGTACTCTGTACAGAGTGTTCCCCAAGATCAAAGCCTTCGGCTGCTGCCACGAGGTGTTTGGAACGCAGAAGCTTTTGTGCTCGGCGCTTGAGGAAATAAAGGGTATAGAGGGTGTTGAAAGACACGAGATAAAGACCAACGTAATAGGTGTCAATCACTTTACCTGGATAACCGAGGCTACTTATAAAAATATGGACTTGTTCGATGTGTACAAAGAATTTGTTGAAAAGCACTATGAGAAGGGCTTCGGCGGCGTTGTACAGAACTGGGCAAACAGAAGCTTTATATCCCACGAAAAGGTAAAATTCGACCTTTTCAGACGCTACGGCTGGATAGCTGCCGCGGGAGACAGACATCTTGCGGAGTTCTGCGAGGGCAAGTGGTATTTGCGTGACCCCGAGACCGTGGAAAAGTGGGGTTTTGGGCTTACTACCGCGGAGTGGAGAAAGAGCGATTTGAAGCACCGTCTTGAAAAGAGCGAAAAATATATCAGCGGAGAAAGACCTATCGAGCTCAGAAACACGGGCGAGGAAGGTGTAAATCAGATAAGGGCGCTCTTGGGACTTAGCGAGCTTGTAACCAACGTCAATATACCTAACGTCGGTCAGATCCCCAATCTTCCTCTCGGCGCGGTTGTTGAGACTAACGCGGTGTTCCGCTCAGATAAGGTTACTCCCTTGAATGCAGGAGAAGTTCCGAAGGAGATATACCCCTTGATATCGAGAATTTGCGGTGAACAGGAGCTTATCGTAGAGGCTGGTATAAGCAGAAATCTTGAGATGGCGTTTATGGCGTTTGTAAACGACCCGCTGGTTACTATATCTATCGAGGAAGCAAGAGCTTTGTTTGATGAAATGGTAGAAAATACCGCAGAGTACTTAACGATGTACGAGCGTTAAGCATTGCTTATCACGAAGGAGAAATATGAACGAACTTCAGGCTAACAAGTATTTTTTGTTTCATGGCTCTAATAACATCTCCAATCGGGGAGCTGAAATTCACTATCATTCGTGCTTTGAGATATATTACTTGACAGACGGAGCTTGCGATAGTATAGTTGACAACAAAATATACCACATGTCGCCGGGAGATATAGTGATCATCCCACCCGGCGCGATACACGGAACTCGGTACTTGACTGAAAAACACGGCAGAATTCTTTTGAATTTTTCATTTCATTATCTTCCAAAATCTCTTGGTGAGGCGCTCTCAAAGGAGTCTCGCATATACGGATGCGGTGAAACTAAGGAAGAGATAGAGCAGATATTTGCGAAGATTGAAAAAGAGTATCGCGGTGGAGATGACTACAGTGAGGAAGCTATAATAGCGCTTTTGTCTCAGCTTGCCATATTGATACTGAGAGATGCGCCTAAGAATGACGAAGCTGTGCCACAGTATAGCTTTATTGAAATTGCGGTCAAGTATATACACGATAATTACCAAAATCCTATGACGCTTGGCGATATCGCTAAAGCGTGCAACGTAAGCAAGGTGCATCTTTCAAGAAAATTCAAGGAGAGACTTGGCATAGGAGTCAGCGAATACGTTGCTATGTACCGTCTGAAAAAGGCGAAGGAGCTTTTGCTCTCGCAGGATAAGATGTCGGTTTGCGAGGTAGCGTACGGTTGCGGATTTAACGACAGTAATTATTTTTCGGCTCTGTTTAAGAAAACGTACGGAGTATCCCCCTCGGGATACAGAAAGAATGCGAGATTATGACGGCAGAAGAATTTTTTGTGAATTTTAACGTTCCCCAATATAATGGAGAGGGAGACGTGCTTCCGATATATCCTTGCGGAAGCGGAAATTACCAGCTCTGCATAAAGGGTGCTCGCACCGAAGATTTTTTAGAGTATACACAAGCCTTTGGCAAGGCGGGATTTTCGCGGATAAGCCAAAATTCAATATGCAAAAATATCTTTGAAAGATATGAATCTTTCGATTACTCGGCGTACGTGGTATTTATGCCCGATATATTGACGCTACGCGTTATTTGCGGACCTAAAATATCACCTTGCTCGAGAGACGTAAGCGGTGATGCCGTCACCCGTCCTGCCGTAGTGCAGCTCGGAATAAAGCTCGGAATGTGTTATTGTATCATACTTGCCGACGGCACTTTTCTAATGGTGGACGGCGGCGTTGCCAATGAGGCGGACGTAGATATGATATATGAATTTCTGTGCTCACATACTCCAAATGGTAAGCGCCCACTGATCAGAGCGTGGTTTATGACCCATACTCACCCCGACCACACAAGAATTGCCGAAAGCTTTTGTGAGAAATATCACGGCGAGGTGGACGTGCTTGAAGCGATATATAATTTCCCCGACTTTGCAAACGTTACCGTTTTGAGAGAGTCGGCTGAGAATAACAGGCTTAATGC
>JAZQXE010000038.1:0-9324 GCA_045632705.1 Eubacteriales bacterium
GTCAACTGCTATGACCTCGATGTCATCCTGATACATTTCGTACGCCTGCTGCATAAACGGAAATTCCGCAACGCAATAAGTACAAGTCGTGTACCAGAAGTTGAGAAGGACCATCTTCTTTTCCTTGAGCACCTCAGAGAGAGTTACCGTCGTGCCCTCCGGCGTCGTAACGGTAAAGTCGTACATTACGTCTCCGAGCTTGAGGGTAGCTGCCGAAAGTCCGTCTCCCGTAACGAGAGAGGAGAACAGAGTGATAACGGCGGTATTACCCGTAAAAGAGTAGCTGCTCTCTACCGCGTATCCCTTGGGTGCTCCCGTGATGACTACGGCGTAGTTGTCGTTTTTGGGAAGAGGGAAAGTTGCCTTTCCGTCTGCATCAGTCTCACCAAACGTCTCAAGGTCGGTGAGAGTATTATCCTTGTAAATGTAAACGGCAAGACCGCCGAGAGCTCTTCCGCCCTCGGTCCTTACGCTAACGACGTAATCTCCGGACGCGCCGTTATCGGAACCGTTTGAAGTGTCAGCACTCGTGTCTGACGAGCTACCGTCACCGTTGCATGATACGAGCGTCGAAATGCAAGAGAAAAGCATTACGGCGCAAAGCAACAACGATAAAAATCTTTTGCTCATAATTAAACCCCTTAAAGTTTTTTATTTGCGACGAGGGTGCGTATCCGTTGATATATCCCTCAGCGCAAGACAACAATATACTATTCTATAGTATCACACAACACTTTTATTGTCAATAGCGTCAATAGTATATTTTTTGTAAACATATTGCCTCATTTTGAATTATTTGTCTTTCAAAATTGCATTTTGCACGATTTTTCCCACTGTCTTTTCAATCTTTTGCAATTCAATTGAATTTTTCAACTTTTTAAAAAATCATCGCTATCCGCTCATAAACGAGAAAAAAGCAGGCATACTGTATATAAAAAAACAAAGAGAAAAGTGAGAAAAAAATGTGTACCGCAATAGGATATATTACCGACAGGCTGTTATTTGGCAGAAACCTTGACGTTGAGTGTGGATACGGTGAAAAAATACTGCTCTCGCAACGGCGCCATCCCCTGCGCTTTCGTCACGAGGGCTTGCTCGACACACACTCTGCAATAATGGGGATAGGGGTAGCGCACGGAGACTTTCCGTTGCTTTTTGACGCGGTAAACGAGCACGGCGTGTGTATCGCCGCTCTCAACTTTCCGCACTACGCCTCATACGGTGAGCCTCGGCAAGACTCGGCGAGTGTTGCCGTATACGAGCTTATCCCTTACCTTCTCTCAAAATACGAAAGTGCGCGTGAGGCGTCGCGCGCCGCAAAAGAGCTGACCGTTACGGGTGAGCGCGTATCTCCCGATATGCCCTCTACCCCTCTGCATTTTATTCTCTCTGACTACGACGAGTGCTATATACTCGAGTCAAAAGAAGGCAGGATAACTCCCATACGCACCGATATCAGAGTGCTGACCAACAGCCCACCGTACGCCTATCAGACGACCAATCTCCAAAACTACGCCGTCCTCTCGCCCGGTCAAGTGAAAAAAAGCGACCTGCAATATCCGTTTTTCGCTTACTCAAACGGTATGGGCGCACTTGGTCTTCCCGGAGACTACTCGAGCTGCTCGAGATTCGTTCGTGCCGCGTATCTGCTCCGAAATTCACACCCCGAATACGAGCCTGTGGCGGACGTCGGACATTTCTTTCACCTTTTGCACGCTTGCGCAATGCCGCGCGGCTCCGTAATAACGGAGGACGGCAAGGAAGAATACACCCGTTACAGCTGTTGTATCGACGCACTCGAGAAATGCTACTACTACGTCGGATACGAAAACTCCCGCATATCCGCCCTCGAAATGAGCAGCTGCACCCTTGACGGTGACTCTCTGCTCTTCTTTGATATGCGCTTTGAGAGTGATATTTACCGTCATCGCTGACGAATGGTTCGCTCTCTTTTTGCTGCTTTTATTTCTTTTATAATAAAAAAGCGAAAATGCGCAAAAACTAACCTCACAAACTATAAAAAGGAGTAAACGATGGTAGAACAAGATACGATAAAATTACTGCGCGAATGTGACGCGGGCACGAAAATGGGGATCGCTTCAATAGACGACGTTCTCGGATATACCGATAGCGAAACGCTCAAAAGATACCTCACCGACTGCAAAAACGAGCACGTCAAGCTCGAGCGCGAGATAAACGAGGAGCTATCCAAATATCACGACAAAGGAAAAGATCCGAATCCCGTCGCAAAAGGTATGTCCTGGATGAAGACCAACGTCATGCTCGCCGTAAACGACTCCGACAATACGATAGCGGATATTATGACCGACGGCTGCAATATGGGTGTAAAAAGCCTCAACAAATATCTCAACGAATACAAAGCGGCAGACGAGGTGTCAAAGGATATCACCAAGCGTCTGATAAACCTCGAGCAAAAGCTCTCCGAGGAAATACGCGGTTATCTCTGATAAAAAAAGATATCTCCGAAAAAAAAAGAAAGGGTATCTGCCCGCATCAGCGGGCAGATACCCTTTTAAGCTAAGATCAGAACGGTCGTTTGCCTTTCTTTGATTTCAGGTTGGATGATATTGCGTAAAGGACCGCGTAGAAAGACTCAAGATCCTCCTCGTCGATGCCGACGGCACTTTTTTCAACTATGCCGCGTGCAGTCTCCGCAATACGTGAGGCGAGCTCTTCCCCCTTCTCCGTCAAAACGATGAGAGCTCTGTACTTGACGCTTTCGTCCTTCTTTTTTACGAGTCCCTTTTCCTCCATACGAGCTACGCAGCGGCATACGTCCGCCTTGTCCTTGGCGCAAAGCTGACACAAGCTCGAGCAGGAAAGTCCTTCCTTATATTTTTGAAGTGCAGACAAATATACGGCGCATCCGCTCTTAAGTCCATATTCTTTGAGCTGTTCCGAGGCGGTCTCGAACCAATAACGGTATACCTCCGATACTGCGTATGCAAAATGTTCAAAGTTGCCGTTCATAAATAGTCCTCATCTTTCGATTCGTAATATTTTATGTTAATTATAATATCTTTCACAAAACGACCTTAACACTGTCTACTCCGTAATAACGAAATACATCCAAAGACTCTCGGTCTATCCTCTCTCCGGAAACGAGTATCGGAATACACGGAGGACAACTGACGGCTGCCCCCGCGAGCACCTCACCGACGGCTTCCGATATCGGAAGCGTGCGGGAAGGTGAAAGTATCGCTTCTCTTGGACTCATTACGCGCTTCGGCGTGCAAAAAGCGGGAGGAGCACTCTTGATCTCGTCTTTTCTTTTTACGTTTAACAAAACCTTTTCTATATAGGGAAGATCCTCCTCGTTCTCGGGCGAAAGCATAAGCACGAGATGATCGGGATCGCAAAACTCACATATTATACCGTTTTCGCGCAGAATACGGGATAGTTCACTGCCCTCATATCCGTATTGCTTGGTCTTCAGGCTTATCTTGAGAGGCTCGTCTCCGACAAGACGGTATCCTGCCTCACGAAGTCTGCTCTTTGTGCCGTTTATAAGTGTCACGAAGCGATCCAACCGCTCGCGGTATCCGCGGCTTATATATTCGTTTGCCATATCAAGCGATTGAAGTATAAGATACGAAGGACTGCTCGAGGCAAAAGTCGCCATGGCGTGTCTCGCATTTTCCCGTAAAAATTCGGGGGCCGTGACTGAAATATGCAGATACCCGCCCCCCGTCAGCACGGGAAGCGTCTTGTGTGCGGAATCCGCACAAGCGTCCGCTCCGAGAGCTATCGGATGCAGTGAGCTTTGCAAAAAATTCAAATACGCTCCGTGAGCGTTATCGACCAAAAGCAAAACGCCCCGCTCGTGACAGATGCGTGCCGCACAAGCTATATCCGCGACGTTTCCGAGATAATCGGGACTGGTCAGATATACGGCTGTCGGAAGCACCGATGCGCTATCGAGAGCACTTTCCAGCTTACACGAGTCAAAAGCACCCGAGAGCAAGTCCCCACGCTTATCGTCGTCTAACCATTCTATATCAAAATCAAGCAACGCCGCCGCGTACATAAACGCCTTATGCGCGTTTCTCTGCGCAAAAACGAGAGGCTTTTTTCCCTCTCTTTTCGCATACATAACAGAAAGGCACATCATCGCCTTTATCGAGAGCGTCGAGCCCTCGGCGGAATAGAGCGTCAGCGCACTGCCAAAGCAGTCCGCGGCGTTTTTTTCGCTCTCAAGTATAACGCCGCTCTCCGAATATAGCACGTCAGCACCGTCTACCTCGGTGATATCGTATTGCTCTATACCGAGAAAGCCCCTGCCCTTGTGCCCCGGCATATGTGCGCGTATCATACCCGAAGAGGAATATTCCTTTACGAAATCACGTATCGGCGTTTTCATTTTCACACCTGCATAAGATAAATTTTATTCTGCCAGCGCCTTTGACGCCTCTACCATAATAGCACATTCCATTCTCTTTTTAAACAGATCACATCCGTACTTGTAAACTCCCGTTACCCTGCCCGTTGCGTGATACGCGTTTGCGGCACATCCGCCCGAGCAATAGAGCTTTGCCCAGCAATCCGCACATTCGGGATGAGCGTAGACGTTTACCTTGGCAAATTCGGAGCGCATATCGGTGTTGGTAACTCCCTCGTATATGCTTCCGAGTCTGAACTTTTCATCTCCTACGAACTGATGGCAGGGATAAAGGTCTCCCCACGGAGTAACTGCCATATATTCCGTGCCCGAGCCGCATCCCGAAACACGCTTGTATATACACGGTCCCGACTTCAGATCTATCATATAGTGGTAGAAGGTAAAGGGTCTGTTTTCCTTTATCCTCTCAAGCATAAGAGCCGCCAGCTGCTCGTACTGCTCGTACACCGTCTGCTTGTCAGCCTCGGTGAGAGCCGCGGGATCGGAGGGAGCGCAAACGACGGGCTCCATTGAAAGCTCGGTAAATCCGAGATCGAGCATAGTTTTTATATCCTCGAGAAAATCGGGGTTAGCGTGGGTAAAGGTACCGCGCATATAGTAATTTTTACCTCCGCGCAGCTCTACGAAGCGTTTGAACTTCGGCACTATCTTCTCCCAGCTTCCCTCTCCCGCGTAATCTACGCGGTATCTGTCGTGTACTTCTTTTCTTCCGTCGAGGCTGAGTACTACGTTGCTCATCTCACGGTTTGAAAAATCTATAACGTCATCGTCGATAAGAACTCCATTGGTCGTCAGAGTAAATCTGAAATTCTTTGCCGTTTCTTTTTCTCTTTCTCTTGCGTAAGCTACGAGCTCCTTTATCATCGAGAAATTCATCAGAGGCTCACCGCCGAAAAAGTCGACCTCGAGATTTCTTCTCGAGCCTGAATTTTCTATGAGAAAATCAAGAGCGCGCTTTCCTACCTCAAGACTCATCACCGCACGCTCTCCCTGATACTTTCCCTGCGCGGCAAAGCAATAAGAGCAGTTGAGATTGCAGGTATGAGCAACGTGCAGGCAGAGCGCTTTTACGACTCCCGCCGTCTTTTCCTTGAGTGCGTCTGCCATAGGTGCGAAGGTGTCGGGCGTATAGAGCTTTCCGTCGGCACGCAACGCCTCTATATCGGAAAAGCACTCGTCTATATCCGCCTCGCTCACATCATCTCTGTCCTTATATTTTTGGAGTACGTGCTTCTTCACCTCTTCCTTTGAGGCGTGCTCGTACATTTCTATCATATCGTATGCAACTTCGTCTACTACGTGGACCGATCCCGAAAATATATCAAGGACGATATTCAGTCCTCCGAGTTTATAACAATGTACCATTTTTCTCTCCTTGTGTCCGTCACAAAAAATGCCGCCTGTGACGGCGGCATATATGCGAAAACAATATTACTTGCTTTCCTTCTTTGTGCTCTCGCACTGCTGGTTAGCAATACCGCAGCTGGTCTTGCAAGCAGACTGGCAAGAAGTCTGGCACTCACCGCAACCGCCGTTCTTTGCACTTGCACAAAGGTTCTTGGTTTCAAGAGTCTGAATACGCTTCATATCTATATTCCTCCGTAGAATAATTATTTTTGCTCATTATATCACATACATTGCGATAAGTCAATCAATGTTGAAAAATTTTTCTTTCACATATACGCTTTTTTGCGTTTTTTAGTTCTATTCGGCGTTCTCGTTTTTCTTCTTTTTGCCGTTTTGAGTCGTCAAAAGCAGTATTACGGAAAAAATCGCGCATACGGCAACCGACGCTCCGACGATCAGAACAAGCTCACCGTCGCCCGTCTCCGAGCCTACGGTCGGCTCAAATGCGTCCGTCGTCGCGGCGTCCGTTTGCACGGGACGTGTCGTCTCTGTATCAGCCGTACTCGTGTCGTCCGTCACGGGATCGGTCGTTTGGGGCTCGGCTTCCCTTGTCAGCTTCAGCAAGTACACTGCACTCGTGCCGTCCTCTGCGGTCACGGTTATTTCCACATCCGTCTGCCCGCCCGCTTCAACGTCCGTTATCTCACCGATGACGGCGTCTGCCTTCAGACTCGTAGTCCTAAACGTTATGCCAAGCTCGGTCGGGGACTTGCTCACGCTCACCGAATACTCGAACACCTCGGGGGAAAAGCTCGGTATCAGCTCGTATTCGTCAACCGAAAGAAATGAAAGAGTAGCATCCGAGCTTTGTTCTCTCGCTACGCGAATGGTATAAGTAATAACGTCACCCGACTCCGCCGTCACCTTGATACTGACGGTAGCGGGATCGTTTTCTCCGAATTTATTTCCGCTAACGCTCACCTTTGCCTTGTTGCTGCGGGCCTTTGCGCTGACCGTAACGGACTTTTTGCCCGCAGGCAAGGTTGCCTCGTACTCGGTAAGCTCTGGAGAAAAAGCGGGATAAAGCGTCAAGCCGTCAACAGAAAGCGATCGCAGTGCGGCGTCCTCACTCATCTGCTCAAGGATCGTCGTGCTGTACGTCACCTGCTTTTGCGAGTAGTCGCTCACTCCGTCGGTAAAGACCAGATCCGTCACCTTTACGCTTATACTGCTTCCGACGGCAATTTGTTCGCTGACGTCAAAAACAAGACTGAACGCAGGCGTTACCCCCGTTGCGCTATACCCCTCGGAAAGTCGGTAAAAGATAAAATGATCCGAGACAAATTCAGCTCTGTAATCACCGTTTTCTATTTGCCGACACTCAACGAGAGTCAGCTTTTTATCGTCGTACACGATGCGTCCGCTGCCACCCTCTGCGTCCTCTCCGACGAAGAAGACGACGTTGATCCTATCCCCTGCTCTTACCTGTGTCGGTCCCGAGAAAGCCGCGTTAAAGTCCGCAAAAGCGAGGACGGGTGCCGCAAAAGCGAGCGATAAAGCAAGGAGGATCGCCGTTATATATTTCACGAAAAACACTTCCTGACTGCAATTTTTTTAAAATTTGTGTTGTTTTTTTTGTTCGACTGTCGTATAATTGTCACAATGAACGGAAACTATTACCGTTACAAAAAACATAATAACAGATTTTTGGCAAAAAATCAAGTTGAGGACATAAAAATTATGAAAAGACTACTTGCGGCACTCGTCGTGATGATCACGCTCGCCGCATCTTATTCAACTGCGGTGCTCAGCGTCGACGCCTACACGCCCGAAAAATACGAGCTGAAAAAGGAAGGCATCGTCTCCGCATACCGCAACGTTGACAAAAGCACGGGCTTTATTCTCGGTATCCGTGCAGGCACTACTGCACAGGAGCTGACGCGCACGCTCATTCCGTCAAGTGCAGTATGCCGGGACCTGACGGTGCGTACCGGCTCCGTCGTAGAAGCGACGGACGCTGACGGCAAGGTCTATACCCTGACCGCGATAGTCTCGGGAGACGTTGACGGAAACGGAAATATCGACGCACACGACCTGAATATCGTAAAGGCAGCCCTGCTCTCAGAGCCTCTCTCCGACGCGGAAGCGGCGGCGGCAGACGTAAACTACGACGGCAAGGTCAGCATCAGCGACATCGTCATTTTGCGCGAGCATCTCTCAAACGGCAGAGTCCTTCCCACGCCCCCACGACCTCAAACGGACGAGCTTGTCGTTATGCTGCCAAGCTCCGAAATTACGCTTTACGGTGACGCTTGCGAAAACGCCGCAAGCTACTCCAGTGACGACGAGGATATCGCGTGCATCGACATCTCGCGCGGTGTTATCGTGTCAGGAAAAGAAGGCTCGACCTTCATCTATTCAAAGGACGAGGACGGTAAGATACTCGACAGATTTGCCGTCACCGTTACGGATGTACCGACGAGGGTCTTTTTTGAAAACGACGACTTATCTCTGACGGTGCTCGAGCAGTACGAGCTATCACCGATATTCAACCATCCGACAAAAGCCCCCCTTACCGTAACGAGCTCCGACGAGAGCGTGGTTGAAGTAAACTCGCTTACTCTCACGGCAAAAAGCTTCGGCACGGCAAGCATCACGGTAACGCTCGAAAACGGTCAAAGAACGAGCGTCAGCGTCACTGTAAACCCTCCGATAACCTCAATGGAAAGCGCAAGCAAGATATACAAGGTAAAGCCGGGCGCAACAAAAAAGCTTTCTCTCAAGACCGAACCGCAAAACGTAAACACGTCACTCAGCTGGGAAAGTGCTGACGAGAGCATCGCCAAGGTCGACCAAAACGGAGTCGTCACGGGCGTTTCTCTGGGGAACACGACGATAACGGCAACGGATCTTTACAGCGGCATCAGCGCTCCGATCGAGGTAAAGGTATGCAACGTAAAGCAGGTCGCACTTACCTTTGACGACGGCCCGTACAAATATACCGAAGAGTTACTTGACCTGCTCGCAGAAGAGGACGTCACGGTCACCTTCTTTTTAGTATGTGAAATGCTCTCGGGATTCCCCGACGCCGTAAAAAGACAAGTTGCGGAGGGACACGAGATAGGCTATCACGCCTACGAGCACAAGAGTCCTAAAAGTCTCTCAAACGAGCAGATAACCTCAGACTTCGTCAAATCGGAAAAGATACTGAAAAAACTGACGGGCGCAAGCTTCACGCTTTGGAGAGCACCCGGCGGAAACTATAACGACCGCGTTTGCTCCTGCATTGAGCTTCCTCATATAATGTGGTCGCTCGATACAAGAGACTGGGAATCAAAGGATCCGGTCGCCGTATATAACCAGATAATGCAAAACGCAAAGGACGGCGCTGTCATTCTGTTGCACGACATTCACCCCACTACTATCGAGGGCGTACGCCTTGCACTCACAGAGATGAACGAGGGAGACTATGAGTTTCTCACCGTAACAGAGCTGCTCTCACGTCACGGAACGCCCCCCCCCCCCCCCCCGACGCAGTATTACTCAAAACAAAAAAA
>JAZQXE010000039.1:0-19001 GCA_045632705.1 Eubacteriales bacterium
GTATGCGGGAATACGAATTACCGCGCTTCTGTTGGAGGTCGCGTAACCAACCGTAACGGGAGCCTCAAAGCCGGGAACAAGGCGCTTGAAGGAGTTGGTGCTGGGGTTGGTGAGCGCACAGAGAGATGCGATGTGCTTTAAAAGTCCGCCCATGAAGTAGTGTGCGGTCTCGGAGAGGTGCGCGTATCCGTTATCATCGGAGAATACGGGCTTGCCGTCCTTTAAGAGAAGCATATGAACGTGCATACCGCTTCCTGCCTCGCCGTATATGGGCTTGGGCATAAAGGTCGCACACTTGCCGTACTTGAGCGCGGTGTTGTGGATGATGTACTTGATGTTCATCGTAGCGTCAGCCATATGAACGACCTCGCCAAGCTGGGGCTCGATCTCAAACTGACCGGAAGCCGCGACCTCGGGGTGATGGTAGTTTATCTCTATTCCGGCATCCTTCATGTGAAGGCACATTTCGCTACGGCACTCGTAGGAAACGTCAAAGGGCTTTGCTATGTGGTAGTTCTTTTGCTTTGGTACTACGACACCGAGTCCCTCGGTGGCGCTGTTCCAGTACGACTGCTTTGCATCTACCGTCGCGCTGATCTCGCGGCCGCTTACTTCCCAGCCTACGTTGTCAAAGAGATAAAACTCAAACTCGGGGAGAATGAGCATCGTGTCAGCTACGCCGCTCTTCTTCATCGTGTCAACGGCTGCGCGTACTATGTTACGCGGATACTGTGGCAGTGGACGGTTTTCGGGAGTGTCGATTATCATCGCATTTCCCGTCATGGAAAGTGTCGGAATGTCGCAGAAAGGATCTATCGTTGCAGTGTCGGGATCGGGGATAAATACCATGTCGCTCTTTTCTACTACTGCATAACCGTAGTTGGAAGCGTCAAATCCGATACCGCTCTTCATCGTGTCCTCGGAAAAGTTCTGCGCGGGAATGGTAACGTGACGGTACTGACCGTTTATGTCGACCATCTTGAAGTCAACCATTTTGATCCCGTTTTCCTCGATCATTTTAAGGATATCCTGTACGTTTTTACTCATAAGTAACACCTCTTTTATTTTTGAGTTGGCAGTTTACTATTGCTTACCTCTATATATTACAATATTTTTCTTTAAATGACAATAGAGAATTCAAACTTTTTTACAAAAAAAGAAGGGAGACGAGCCGCTTTTTCGGACTCGTCTCCGTTTTCGTTATCAGTTGTCCTCGCCTGAACATTCGGGGTAAAGGTGACACGCTATCATATGATCGGGCTCTATCTCAACGAGTCTCGGCTCGCGCTCGGAGCATATCGGCATAGCGCTGGGACAACGCTTGCAGAAACGGCACCCCGGAGGCGGGTCAATGGGACTGGGGATATCTCCCTCGAGGATTATTCTCTCCCTCTTGTTGTCAACGTCAATGTCGAGCACGGCAGAGAGAAGGCTCTTTGTGTATGGGTGGAGCGTGTTTTCGTATATCTTGTCGGTCGAGCCGCTTTCCATTACCTTTCCGAGATACATTACCGCCATATGATCGCAAATGCTCTTTACGACGGCAAGATTGTGAGAGATGAAAAGGTAGGTAAGTCCGCTCTGCTTTTGTATATCGTCGAGCAGATTTAGTATCTGCGCGTGTACCGAAACGTCAAGCGCGGATACGGGCTCGTCACAAACGAGGAACGATGGGTTGAGTATTATCGCGCGTGCGATACCTATTCTCTGACGCTGACCGCCCGAGAAATCGGAGGGATATCTGTGAAGATCGGCCCTTGAGAGACCAACCAGCTCAAGCATCTTGACAACGCGCTCTTCTATCTCTTCTGCAGTATATCCGCCGCGAATGACCATAGGCTCTCCGATTATCTCGAGCAGATCAAAGCGTGGATTGAGAGAGCTGTACGGGTCCTGGAATATCATCTGCATTCCGCGTCGCGTCTCTTTGAATTCCTTTTTCTTTAACGAGTTGATATCCTTTCCTTCGAATATCACCTTGCCCGAGGTCGGCTTTATCATACCGAGCAGAGCGTTTGCGAAGGTACTCTTGCCGCATCCCGATTCACCGACCAGACCAAAGGTCTCGCCGCGCTTTATCGACAGAGATACGTTCGATACCGCCTTCACGTATTTTTTCTTGAAGGGAAGAGAGCCCTTAACGGGAAAATGAACGCATAGGTCTTGCGTTTCTATTATTACGTCCTTTGAAGTTTCGCTCATCTTCATACCTCCTTTGCCGCGTGATGACAGCGCACGTATCTGCCGTCTCCCATATCGCGAAGTGACGGCATCTTTGTCTTACATTCTTCCGTCGCATGAGCGCATCTGGGGTGGAAATAGCATCCCGCAGGCTTGTGCATGGGATTGGGGACGCTGTCAGGTATCTGAATAAATACGTGCTTTTGGTCAGAGAGCTTCGGTATAGCACCGAGCAGTCCCTTTGTGTAGGGATGATAGGGATTTTTGAACAACTCGTACGCGGGGGACTTTTCTACTATTTTTCCGCAGTACATAACGCATATCGTGTCCGCCATATTGGCTACGATAGAGAGGTCGTGCGTGATGAGAAGGAGCGAGGTGCCGTGCGCACGCTGCATATTTTTGAGAACGTCAAGGACCTGCGCCTGCACCGTTACGTCAAGAGCCGTCGTCGGCTCGTCTGCGATGATCAGCTCAGGCTCACAAGCAAACGCCATAGCGATCAGCACACGCTGACGCATACCTCCCGAGAGCTGATGAGGAAAGCTGTTGTAGCGTCTCTCGGGCTCGGGAATACCGACAAGCTCAAGCGCTCTTATAGCTTTTTCTTTCGCTTCTTTCTTTGATACTCCTTTTTGAGTGAGGAAGACCTCCTGTATCTGACGGCCCACCGTCATAACGGGATTGAGCGCGCTCATCGCGTCCTGGAAGATCATTGATATCTTCTTTCCGCGTACGTCCTGCATCTTCTTGTTTGAGAGATCTTTGAGTTCAACTCCGCCAACGCAAAGCTCGTCGACCTTCATCAAAGCGGGAGGGGAATTGAGCAGTCTCATTATAGCAAGGCTCGTTACGCTCTTTCCGCATCCCGACTCACCGACGAGCGCAACGCACTCGCCGCGTCGGATGTCAAGGTCGATGCCCTCAACTGCCTTTACTACTCCCATCGCATTTGGGAAGATCACCTTAAGATTTCGCAATTTCAGCATAAGCTCGTCCGTCATACCTTTGCCTCCTTTGCGTCATCGCTTGCGTCGGATACGAGATCCTCGTCTGTCTTTTCGTCCATTGAGTCAAAGACGTCGTTTATATAAGTGCCGCTCAGCGATTTAAAGAGCTTGTACGCGGCACCGCTTTGCTTCATTCTCGGATTGAATATCTCCTCCAGCGCCATACCTATTCTCATAAAAGCAAATATAGCAAGGAATATTCCGATACCGGGGGCGGCTATCCACCACCAATGACCGAAGAGAAGAGCACCGCCGCTCTGTACCTCGGCGAGCATCTTACCCCAGCTGATAGCCGTAGGGTCGCCAAGACCGAGGAAACTCAGTCCCGCCTCCGCTACCATTATACCCGCACTCGTCATTGCCGTAGACATAATGAGCAGATGCGTTACACCGGGGAGAATGTGCTTGAACATTATTCTTGCTCTCGACGCACCCGCAAGCTCTGCCGCCTTTATGTAATTGGTGTTTTTCAGTACGAGCACCTGCGAGCGAATGACACGGGAGAGTCCCTGCCAGCCGAAGAGGGTGAAAATGAATACTATCATAAAGTAAGACTTGCCGAAAATGTTAGTAAGTACTATCGTCAGGGGCAGGGTAGGAATAACGAGCATAATGTCAACGAGTCGCATTATTATCGTGTCAACGATACCGCCGACGTATCCTGCGAGTATACCCATAAAAGCACCGAGAATAGCTATGCACAGTCCCGTTATGATGCCGATAGACATTGACACTCTCGCACCGTATATGAGCATACTGAAGATATCCTGTCCCGTTGTTATCGTCGTGCCGAGCGGATGCTCGAGCGAGGGTGATAGTCCCTTTTCCGCTCTTTCGGTAACGTCGTAGGGGTTGTAGGGGGCTATGAGCGGAGCGAATATCGCACACGCCGCGAGTATAAGCACGATGATGATACCGAGTCTGCCCTTCGGATGCTTCCAAAGCTTGACGCAAAGGGATACGATAAAGTTCTTTTTTAGTTTTTCAGTAAATTTCTTCATCGTCTTTCACCTACCGTAACTCTCGGATCGAGCAGACCGTAGCAGAGGTCCGTAATGAGATTTGCAACGAGCGCAAACGCACTCATAAAGAGCATAATGCCCATCATCAAGGGATAGTCGTTTGTGTTGTTCGCTTCAAGGAAAAGCGTACCCATACCGTTCCAGTTGAATATCTGCTCGATAACGGTAGCACCTCCGATAAGACCGCTGACGCTCATACCAAAGCTCGTAACTATCGGGAGCATGGCGTTTCTGAGCGTGTGCTTATAGAGAACGGCACCGTTTGAGATACCTTTTGAACGGGCGGTGAGGATAAAGTCCTCGTTTGAAACTGAAATAACGCTGTTTCGCGTCGTCTGTGCGTATCCTACGATGCTTCCGAGTCCCATACTGATAATGGGAAGTACGGCGTTGTAGGCTACGTTAGATATAGCGCGCCAAGACCAGTCGAATTCCGCGACCATATTAGAGTCGGTGTACGCGGGCAACCACTCAAGCTCAAATCCGAGGAAGAGAGTCAGGAGCAGAGCTATAAAGAAGCTCGGCAAAGCGGTGGTTATAGTCGAAGCGTTTAGAAGTGCTAAGTCAGGCCATCGGCCTCTCCTCCACGCCGCAAACGCACCGAAGAGCAGACCACATATAAGACCTATCGCCATCGTTGAGACCGACAACACGAGCGTCCAGGGGAGTCTCTCCGCTATCAGATCGACTACCTTCGGCGAGCCGCTCTTCATTGAGTTTCCGAGATCTCCGTGCATCAGCTTCGTGACGTATCTGACGTACTGCTCCCAGGTAGTACCGTTAAGACCGTACTGCTCGCGGGTAAGCTCCTTTATTATATCGTATTCTATGTCGCTCATATTTCCCTGCGGAGGGTAGTATCTCTCTGCGGGATCTTCTACTCCCAGACGGGGGATGAAGAAGTTGAGCGTCATTACGACGAAAAATATGAATATTGTCAGGAGTATTCTTTTAATAACGTAGCTGAGTTTCATTATCTGTCTCCTACAAATTCAAGATTTTGAAGTGATTCAAGCGAAAACGCAGTCTGAGAGGGGGAGGCTACGTAACCAGTAAATCTGTCCGTGCGGGCAACCGAGGTCACGTTTGCACTGTAAAGGGGTATTTTGTAGTACATGGAAGCAACGCGCAACTGTATATCACCGAGTATCGCGTTCTTTTCGTTGAGGTCGAGCGTGTTTCTCATTTTGTTTATCATCTCCGCCAGCTCCTCGTCAACGAGTCTTCCGTAGTTTGAGGACTTGTTGAGGTTGACGAAGTGTGAGTTCATCATTATATCGACCGTAGACATCGAGAAGGTAACACCCTGAAGCGTCATATCGAATTTACTGTGATAGAGGTAGGTGTTTTCGGGTGAATTGCCTTTTGCAGCGTACTTGACTTCAACTCCGATCCTCTGCAGCTGTATCTGCAAAAAGCTTATCGTATCCTGTTCGGTCGGTGCGCCGAGAATTTCAAAGCTGACGCGCTTTCCGTTGTAGAGTCTGTATCCGAGCGCATCCTTTTCGGGTGCGAAGGTGTCGAGTATCTCGTTTGCCTCTTTGAGTCTTGCTTCATATTCTGCGCGCAGAATGTCGCTGTCGGGGTTATACATAGCGTCGATCGTGTCACTGACAAGTCCCGCAGAATAAGTCTTGCCCGCTCCGTCAAGGACGTTCTTTATCAGTTCTTCCTGATTTATTGCAAGAGCTATCGCGCGTCTGAAATTGCTTTCGGAGAGCAGATCTCTCATTTCGTTTTTCTGTCCGTCAACAGGATTTATGTTGAGCACGAGCGTGTTTACGTACACGTTCGGTACGGAGAATACCTGTATGTCCTTTTCCTTTTCAAAGAGGGTAGCGTAGTTTGCGGGAATGGAAGAATCGAGAACGTCTATGTAGCCCTTCTTTATCGCGAATATCGCAACGTTCTGCTCCTGATAAAGAATGAACTTTATCTTGTCGACGTTATAAAGATCTCCCCCGTCCTCAGCTTTGAGAAAATAGTCGGGATTTTTGTCAAGGGTTATCTGTGCGGAGTTCGTGCCGTCTCTGTTGAGAACGTACGGGCCGCATCCTATCGGATTTTGGTAGAGGTAGGTCAGCTCGTCCGTCGGAGAAGTGCTGTTTATCGGCAACTCCTCGCTGATGACGGCAGACCAAACGTGCTTTGGCAGTATCAGTATCGTAGTAAACAGTGAAGCTACCGCACCGAGAACGGTGTTGACGTGCATATAGATGACCGTATCCTTTTCATCCTCCGATATCGGATAGTTGTTCGGATTGTAGTCGTAGGTAAAAAGACCGTCAGATTTTTTTACTCCGTCCTCGTACTTGTGCTTCAGATCACTCACCCAGGCAAGAGCACCCGCGTGGTTTGAGAGCTTGTTGTTAGCGCAAAGATCGAGAGAAAAATAAACGTCGTCTACCGTGACGGGCGTGCCGTCCGACCATTTTGCGTTTTTATTCAGCTCCACTCTGACTACCATGTATTTCTTTCTGTGCGTGTCGGAGAGTGTCTGCTCCTCGGCGTAGGTGTCGGCAACCAGATCGTAGTCGATCTTGCCGTTTTCGTCTACGAGCTTGTTTCCTTGCTTGTCCGTATAGCACCAATTATCCGCGAGCAGCGACTCGTATTCTCCCGTCAAGTCGTCGTAGGAAAAGAGAGTACTGTACAGTATGCTCGATATCGTCGGTGCGATCCCGTCGCGCGACTGCCATGGCATATACGAGGTAGGGAAGGACGAGCCGACGTATCCAACGTACAGAGTATTGGTCTTGTCGTTGCGGCATTGCGCATTATCCGTACGCGCACAAGAGCTGAGAGGTAACAGTAGCGCGCATACGAGCAGAAATGCAAGCGTTCTTTGCATCGTTTTTTTCATTGTTATGACCTCCGGATTGAAAAAAGCAAACTCCCTCCGACCTTTGCGGTACGGAGGGAGTGATTCTTGTCGATTAATACGGATAAACCAGCTTTGTGCCGAAGCCCTCGCGTGTGGCTGAGTTGTCGTATACCTCTTCTATGTGGAAGAGGTATGCAGGTCTGTCAAGCCATATGGATTTGTTGGGGTAGTGGTATACGTCGTGCTGAGCGTTTATCATCTGCTGATAGATCTCTCTCTTTCCGCTGTCGCACTCGTCGATTATCTCCATCTTACCTCTGAGCTCGTACGAGATCATCGGAGGCTGATAAAAGAGAAGCGTTGCTTCGGGATTTGCCTTGTAGTTTGCGTAGCTGTGTGCCTTTGCCATCTCAAGAGAGCCTACCATTGAAAAGTCAATGCGCTCTTTAGCCTCGGGGCCGTACATATATTTGATAAGAAGCTCAAGTCCTCTCTTTGAGTACGTCTTGTCCTCGGGATCGAACGTGTCAATGTGAGCAAGATACGCCTCGAGCGTTTCCTCGAGATATTCGGGCTTGGGAAGGAAGCCTATACCTTTGATGCTGGCGTTGAGTCCTGCGGGGCCGTTGGAAACGAACGCGGGATCGTGTGAGCAAAAGCTCAGAAACATCTTTTCCCTTGATATATCTTCTCCGTTGTTGAGAGCAATAACGGTTTTTCCTCTCGTGTCAAAAGCCCATTTAAAGAAGCTTTCTGCAGTTTTCATAGTGAACCTCCGAAATAGTTATATAGTATAGTTATATTAGCATACTAAAACGTTAAAGTCAACCTAAATCGACATATTTGAGTTGAAAAAATCAACTACTTGCAAAAAACGAGCCAAATACGAGGGGGGCAGAGGCGTGCATGCGTAATTTTGAAAAAAATATTGACATACCGCACGATTGGGCGTATTATGTATATGTATTTAGCATACATGCTAAAAATGCAAAGGAGAAAAACTATGAACAAACTTTTTAAGCTCACGTCAGTGCTTCTCATTCTTGCGATGCTGTTTACGTTTGCAGCGTGCACGGGCACGGACACCCAGACACCTTCTGACACGGATGATTCGAAGGACACCACCTCGACCGATACCACCCCCTCCGACAAGTATGCGGACATCGCGGGAGAGTATCTTCTCGACGGCTCCAACCTCGGTATGCCTATGAAATGGTACATCAAGGTGACCGCAGACGGTAAGTTCCAGATAGCTACCCAGAGAGACTACGCTACGCTCAAGGGAGAGGGAACTATCGGAGACAAGGACGGTACGTACCTTCTTTACTATTCGGATTCCACCGCTGAATCCCCCAAGACCGCTACCTTCACCTTTGAGGGGAAGAATATGGTCTTCTCCACTAACATCCCGATAGGCTCTGCAAGCCTCTCTCCCAACGTTGACGAAGGAAAGTACCCCACCGCTAAATTTATAGCAAACGAGGATATCCTCGGTACTTACCTCGGCACCTTTGAAAAGGCGTCCCAGATGGGTAACGTAGTTTACGATTACAGTCTCGTTCTTTCTATCGGTAACGAGTTCGCGTTCTCCTCCAGCTTCGTAATGATGGGCGAGACGTACACCCGCACCGAGAACGGTACTTTTGACGTTGCAGACGGCAAGATCACCTTTACCTCTACCGAAGTAAACGGTGAGAAACTCGACACTGCCGCTACCGTTGAGGGAACTATCGCTGACAAGGCTATCAAGGTAGCGTTCAAGCTCTCCGATATGGCTTCTGCAGCACAGGAGATCGAGGCAAAGCTCGGAGTTTACGCTGATATTGCAGGCACATACGTAGGACTTTACGAAAAGCAGATGGGAATGATGAAGCTCTCTTATGCAACCGTTCTTACGCTTGATGCTTTCGGCGGTTACGAGTATTACACCTACGACGCTACAACAAGCGAGGCTGATTACTCCGAAAAGGGAACTTACACTTACGCTGACGGCAAGTTCAGCTTCACCTCCGAGAAGGAAGGAGCAACTGCAGTTGAGGGTACTTACGCAAGCTACGTGATCTCCGTAAAGTTCCCCATAAGCGCAGCTATGTCAACTCCCGTTGACCTTACCTTCTATGCAGAAGAGGTAAGCGGAGCGTTTATGGCTATTACTACCGAAGAGGGCGTACATTACGCGGCAACTCTTGAGCTTGCCGGAAATCAGTTCGTTATGATGGTAGGTATCTACGGAGAAGACGCACCCAAGTACGTTGCAGTCGGTACTTTCGAGATAAAGAGCGCAATGATGACCACGCTTTCTTTCACCACTACGGCTGTTTACACCGATATGGCTATGGAGAATGCTGTTACCGACATTCCCGCAGAGCTCAAGACCATATCTGCACCCGTTGCTGAGTCCGGCATCAATGCAGAGCTTCTCTTTGATCTTGACGACGCAAAGCTCGTCGGATTCCAGCTCTCACACGAAATGCCCGAGCTTCCGGAGATAGACGAGCACTGATCGATCTCCCGCAAGGGCAGATAATACGTGAACAAAGCGCCCCCAAAAAGCGATATGCTTTCGGGGGCGTTGTTTTTTTCTTTTTCGGGAGCGTAATATACGGAGAAGAGACGGAATATCCTATAAATGACAGGGCGAGCGCGGATCGAAAATGATCTTCCTAATATATTGGGGTGTCAAGAAAGCCTTTTTATTGAATGTGAGGATTTTTTTCACAAAAAAACATTGACAAAGAAAAAAAAACGAGTATAATGTATTATGTATCTGTTTGCCCATAGGGCTACATATGATCAAGGGCAGACGAACACAAATTTTTATAGGAGGTCATTTGATATGACGAAGACCCGTAGCACCAAGAAGGCGCTGCTTCTCAGCGTTCTTGCACTCGTTATGTGTGCATCAATGCTCGTCGGCAGTACTTACGCTTGGTTTACAGACAGTGTTGCTTCTAATGGCAACAAGATCATTGCCGGTAATCTCGACGTTCGTCTTTTGATGGATGCAGGTGACGGTAACGGTTATCAGGATATCGGTGAAAGCGAAGCACCTATATTCGGCGGCGAAAACGCACTTATCGCAAAGAACGACAACCTGAATACTCTCTGGGAGCCTAACAAGACTCAGGTTGCTTATCTCGCAATCAAGAACAACGGTTCACTTGCTCTCAAGTACAAGGTTGCTCTTGACGTTATCAACGTTGACAACAGCGATCTCTACAAGGTTATGCAGTACGCTATCATCGGCGACGCTACCTACGGTTCCGTAACTTCTTGGAACGGTGGTACGCAGGTTTACGAGGGCGTTCAGCCTGCATCCGGCGTAGTTTCTCTCGGCGTTGGCGAAACTCACTACTTCGCACTTGCTATCCACATGGATGAGAACGCAGGTAACGAGTACCAGGGCGGAAGAGTTGATTTCGACATTTCCGTACTTGCAACCCAGGATAACGTAGAGGCTGACAGCTTCGGTACCGACTACGACCTTCTCGCAGCATTCCCTTATGCAGCTGCAGGTAAGATCGAGGATGGCGCAAGCGCAGTTGAGCTCGCTATCAAGGATAAGACGAACACCGTTCAGGGTTCTGCAGTTATCCCCGCTGATGCTATCGCTCCCGAAGCAAACGGTATAGTTGAGATCAACGTTACCGAGTCTTCTTACGAGCCCAACATCACCGTTGATCTCGGTGCAGAAAAGGTAGTATTCGACGTTTCCGTAACCGGACTTAAGGAGAATAACACCACTCCCGTTAAGCTCACCCTCAGAATCGAGGCAGGTCTTGATCCCGCAACCGTTAAGCTCTATCACTACGACGAGCTTATCGATTCCGTTTACAACCCCTCGACCGGTATAATCACCTTCGAGAGTGCAACGTTCTCTCCCTTCACCGTCGTTTACGACGCTGAATCTGAGTACGTTCCCCCCGTTGCTGATGAAAGCAAGCTTCCTACTGCAAATGTAACTGATTCCGATAAGTACGAGAACACCGTTCTTCCTTGGGGAAGCTACGGTCAGTGGTCTCCCACCGCTGGTCTTGAGGCTAACCTCGAGGCTGCTTACACCTTCTCTTGCGACGAGACTCTCGCAGAAGCTAAGCTCAATCCTTACGCTAACTGGTACTGCGATTTCTACGTAATGCTCGACAAGGATCTCGGCGAGAACGAGATATTCCTCGGCGGTAACTACGGTTCATTCGGCTGGGTAGGATTCCACAACGGAGACTTCACTCTCCCTGCTAATAACGCTATCCCGCTTCTTGGAAGCGTTACCGCAAACAACTGGACTTACCTTGACGTAGTTCAAAACGTTGGTACCTTCATCTGCGGTGTAGGCGACGTTGACGACGCTCTCACGGGCGCTACGTTTACCGTAATGCTTCGTCTTACCAATCCCGACGACAGCTCAGACTTTGTAAACGTCAAGACGATCTCTTATACATTTGAATAAGACTATCAGCTGCCAAACCGACGGTTTGGCAGCAACCAAAAGGCACAAAGTTTCTCGGTAGATCTGCTTTGTGCCTTTTGGTTGCTTATATATCATTATTACAATAAATGGAAAAGGTGTAAGAAAATGACGAACAGAAAAACAGCACTGCTAAAAAGCTTTATCGCATTACTTCTTTGTTTTGCGATGCTTATCGGTAGCACTTACGCGTGGTTTACCGATAGCGTGACTTCCTCTGATAACGTTATCCAGGCAGGTAATCTCAACGTTGAGATGTACTGGACAGACGACCTTGACAGCGGCGTTTGGTATAACGTTGAGGATGATGCTCATAATACTATTTTCAGCTACGATAACTGGGAGCCCGGTTATACGGACGTAAAGTACGTGAAGATAGTAAACAAGGGCAATCTTGCGCTTAATTACCAATTGACTATAACGCCCAAAAACGAGGTGGGCAAGCTTGCTGAGGTCATTAACGTCTACTTTGCAAACGAAGCGGTAGACCTCGATAGCAGAGACGATCTTTCTTCTCTTCGCTCTATCGGACTTCTCGAAGGCGTCTTCGGAGGCGGAGCTACCGCAGAAGGTACGCTTCTTACCCAGGACCAGTATAGCCCCGTGCATCCCTCGGGCGAGGTCGTAATGACTATCGCCATGAATATGATCGAGAGTGCGGGTAACGACTATCAGGGAGAGGAATCGGGAGAATTCACTATCACGGCTCTTGCTACTCAGGCTCCTTTTGAGGAAGATTCCTTCGGCTCTTACTACGACGCTTTGGCTGAATATCCCGTTATGCTCACCGAGGGCAAGGCGAGTGCCGCTATAACCGCAGCAAACGGTGTGCTCAGCTCCGACGTCGTGATGAGCGGTAACGGCATTTCCGCTTTCGTTCCCGCAGGAACGCTCGTGGAGGACGGTGCCGACAAGCTGACTCTTACCGTTACTCCTCTTAAGAATACTACGAGTGGAATTTCCATAGTTAACAAAGAATTGCTCATTCCCGTTGACGTACATATAGACGGCGTATCCGAGGATAATACCTCACCGATCGTAATCGATCTCGGAGCAATACTTCCCAAGTATATGAACATGGGCAACTATCACCTCTATCACGTTGAGGACGGTGTCAGCCGTGAGATGACTCTCGTAAGCTCAGAGAGTGAGCTTACCGCTCACAACAGATACACCTACGATACCGCAACGGGTGAGGTAGTCGTAGCTATGGCTTCCTTCTCCGAGGTAGCTCTCTTTGCAGATACTGCAAACGAGTGGAAGGGTGATGAGGACTACTCGTGGTTTACGAGTGAGGCAAAGAGCGCAAAGCTCTTTGAAATAGCAAACGCAGACCAGCTCTACGCATTTTCAAAGATCGTTGGCGGTATGGCGGTCGGATACGAGCAGTACGACTTTGATTCGGCTACCGTAAAGCTCCTCTCCGACGTGGATCTCGGTGGAAGTAACTCACCGAAGATATTCTACCCCATCGGATATACCAACAGCACGAAGGGCACCAATGCCGTTATATACGACAGATCCGACATCACCGACGACTTTGACGGATCACTTCTCGTCAGCTCCGTAGCACCCTTCAAGGGCAGCTTTGACGGAGACGGACACACCATTTCCAATTTCTATCAGAACACGTGGGAGATGTTCGGCGGATACAACGACGGATACTCCGGCACACCTAACTACTACAAGGACGCTATGGGCTTGTTCGGATACGTAAACGGCGGAGCGATCAAGAACCTTACCGTTGACAACTTTACCTCCGACGGAGAATATACTCCTACCGGCGTTATCGCGGCTTACGCGGCTGACGCTACGTTTGAGAATATTGCAATAACCAACTGTAATCCCCGCGTCTACAACACAGGAAACGGCGGTATTGTCGGTATCGGCGGAAATACGGCCGACACCTCCGCAAATAACGCTCTTACCTTTAAGAACGTTACTATCGACAACACTAACGAAATAGCGGCTCTCTGGGAGTCCTACGACGTTGCCTGCGGCGGTATTATGGGTATGCTTCGCGGATACGGCAAGGTGAACTTCACCAACTGCCACGTAGCCGCAAAGATGAACGTCTACAACGACGTTTGCGGTAACTATCAGTACTACTGGTACCGTTACAGCGGAATGATGATAGGTACTATCATCGGCAGAAACTATACCGCTGACGACGGATACGTCGTTCCCGATATGACGGGTATTACCGCAGAGGGATGTACCGTTCACTTCGGAGAATGGAACGACTACTACTACTGTGAGCTCGTTTCCAACTCCATAGCTTCATATACTCACGATTATCAGTTCAGCCGCCTTGAGCAGATAAACAGTCTCTCCGAGATCTACAAGGACGGCAAATGGATAAAGTCAGGTAACTTCCTTCTCGCTAATGGGGAAGACAAGACCTGTTACCATATCGAATACAAGAACGGAAAGCTCACAAGACACATCCACGAGGATGCAGGATACGAGGCTTCAATAGATGAAAACGGCGACGGACAGCTCGATCTTGTTGAGGATAAGCAGATAGTTTACCTGCGCTTCAAGCAGCTCTTCCAGGGCGACGGCTGGGGCGTAAAGCACGTTCCGATCTACGACGACGGTACGGGATACGATGGTATCACGATACTTGACCGTGAGGTCGCTGATTCACAGAAGAAGTTCAACACCAAGTTTACGGGTGACTTCCTCTACCGAGTCGGTAATCAGAACGAAATAACCGTTGGAACTATCTTTGAGGCAGTCGAGGGCGTTACGATATCCAATAGTGGCGTCTGGGTAAGCGTAGAGAAGATAAACAGCGAGATGAACGTCTCGGGTACCTTTACCAAGAATGCAACCAACTGGGCTAACGGCAAGATCAAGTTCTCGGGTACGGGAATCGTAAAGGTCACCATCCAGGACTACAACTACTGTAATCCCACTTCTATCTACCTTGAAGTTATAAATGCAAAGAACGCTACCTCTGCTACGAGTGCTACTTCTACCAACGTAGTTCTTCTCAATAACGTAGGTTTGAGTACTCTTGAGGTATCAAACGGATATACCCTCTACGGTAACGGTTTCAAGATGGAAGCCAAGAGCGACCTTATGTACGATACGATGAATGCCGGATTTGTTATTCTCAAAAACGGTACTCTCGATAACGTACAGATCGTTTGTCCCAACTACTCACATGCAGTAGTTTATAACAGCAACATCAAGGAAGCTGCAAATACCGCAGTTCCTTCCGATTCAACCAACGACGCACGCGGAAACGTCAGAAGTGCCGTTATGGTAGACGGTAACAGTACTATCAGAAACTCCTACGTCCACGGCGGACGTGCTGCTATCTTCTTCAGAAGCGGTAACCTGCTCGTTGACAATTCAACTATCAGCGGCGGTGCAGCGGCTAACATTCATACCGTTGCGGCACAGGAACTCATTCTGCGCGACGTAACGATGATACAGAAGCCCTATCAGGCAAACGTCCACGATACGTCAAAAACACTTATGGGCTTTAGCGGACTCTTTGAGTGCGGCGAGGACGGTTATTCCACGCCTCTTACTCTCGAGGGTACTCTCGTTCAGTACGCTTGGATAAACGAAACCTATGCTCAATATACGCCTTCTGCAGCAAGCTCAATTATTGACAATGCACTCGGAAAGAGCGAGTATCTCCACGATCTCGACCTTGACGGAGACGGTGCTACCGAAAAATGCCTGAACCTCGGATTTACCTACATTCCTCAGAATGCAGGCGGCAGCACAAAAACTGATAATGTTACCGATAACAGAACGAACAAATCCTCCGTTCCTTATTCTGCGGTTGACGTAGGAAGCGTTCTTGCGAGCGCCAAGGTGTACTCATACAATAATACAAACGGTACGTCAAGCGACTTTGTTCTTGACAGTGATTACGAATACACGCCATCCGTTCAGGGTAGCGTACCTCCCGTAGTTTCATTTAACGATACCAACGCAGATCGCGTATTTGAGACCAAGTACGATTCCGGTGACGGAAGATGGGAGTCCACGCTGACGGTTGACCTTGATAACGGAAACTACACCTTCGATTTTGGCAAGCTTGTACTTGAAAAGAACGGTGTCAAACTTCCTTATACGGTCACACTTGCAGACGGCAGTGCGGTTGATACGAGCAAGACTATCGCATTGACCTCATCGGGCGTTACCAACTACGTTATTACCTCTGTTGACGGAGAAGATACTCACACGGTCTACTTTACTATTTCAGCTTCAAAGACGAGTATTCCTGAGCCGGTAACCTACGATACCACGGGCGGTACTCCGCATATTGTAGTTAAGTCAAAGAACAGTGACTGGTCTTGCGCGATCCCTGCACTTGACGGTATAAAGATCAAGTATTACACCGCTGATGGTGAGGTCATACTCGATCTTGCATCTCTTACTCCTACGACAAAGGGTAAGCAGAACGGCACCAATAACTATTGGCAGACCACGAAGGACGGCTATACGCTCAAGGTGACCTGCGGAGTTATCCACGATACGAAGCAAGTATACGGTATGCCTGTCGTCGTTGATAACAACGGAACGATGCAGATGTACTTCACGATATCCAGCACCAGCGGTTACGTTTCCACCGGTACGTCCGCAAGAGCGGTTACCGTTACCTACGACTTTACAGATCCTAACGGTAAGACCTTGTCCTTTCAGAAGAGCTGGACCATCCAGTATGCAAGCTACAAGGACGTAGCACAGTATAGCTACTCCGACTTTGTAAACGGTACGATGACCGATCTTCTCACCAGTGGCGGCGGTTCGAGCTCTTGTATCACTCCCGATACTCTAATCACTCTTGCAGACGGAACGCAGGTACGCGTTGACGCGCTCAGAGGTGACGAGCTTCTCCTTGTATGGAATCTCGAAACGGGCAAGTACGAGGCAGCTCCCATAGTATTTATAGATAGTGATGCAGAGAGCGACTACGAGGTAATACATCTCAACTTCTCTGATGGAAGAGAAGTAAAGGTCATATCCGAGCACGGATTCTTCGATCTTGACCTCGGCAAGTACGTTTATATTGACGCTGACAACTACGAGCAGTTTATCGGTCACAGATTCGTAACCGAGGGCGATATCGACTCGGATGAGTGGAACGTAGTTACACTTGACAGCGTTGAGGTAAAGACCGAGCAGACTTCTGCATACTCTCCCGTTACGTTCAAGCATCTTTGCTACTATACCAACGGCGTGCTTTCAATGCCCGGCGGTATTGACGGACTCTTTAACATCTTCGACGTAGACACCAGTGCGATGAGCTACGACGTAGAAAAGATGGCAGCTGATATTGATAATTACGGCTTGTTCACTCTCGACGATTTCGGCGGTATGATACCCGAGATAGCTTACGAGGCGTTCAACGGAAATTATCTCAAGGTTGCGATAGCAAAGGGACTTATCACTTGGGAAGATATTGAATATCTCGCAGAGCGCTACGTGCCTCTTTGCTAAAACTAAACGGTCAAAAAGCTACCGAGGAAATACCTCGGTAGCTTTTTCGTTTTGAAAATTGTATCTTGCCAATTTACTCATCTTGTACTATAATATATCTAACGACGTGAAACCTAAGGAGCGGACATAATGAAATTACCCGAAGCGTTTGAAGCGCGAATGAAAGAAATGCTCGGTGCGGACTATGAGGCTTTTATCAGAGCATACGACCGCCCCAATACTCCCGCGCTCCGTATAAACCGTAATAAATATATCGTGCAGTCGGGAGAGGGCGGAGGGACGCTTTTAGAATGTATAAAGGGGCAGGTACCGTGGGCAGAGCAGGGCTTTTACTACGATGCCGACTCCGAGCTGCGCCCGGGTAAACATCCGTATCACGATGCAGGTGCTTATTACATACAGGAGGCGAGCGCTATGATAACCGCCTCGCTCTGTCCTCCCCGCGCACAAGACAAGGTGCTTGATCTGTGTGCGGCACCGGGTGGCAAGACTACCCAGCTTGCCGCTTATCTCGGCAATACGGGGCTTCTCGTAGCAAACGAGATAAATCCTCAGCGTGCGGTCATACTTTCACAAAACGTTGAGCGAATGGGCATTTCAAACGCCGTAGTCACCAATCACGCGCCCGCAGAGCTTGAAAAATACTTCCTTGATTTTTTTGACAAAATAGTCGTAGACGCACCCTGCTCAGGTGAGGGAATGTTCCGAAAGGAAGAACAAGCACTCACTATGTGGAGTCAGGAAAACGTCGATTTGTGCGCGCAGAGACAAAAGGAAATACTCGAGTCAGCCGCGAAAATGCTCGCAGCAGGCGGATATCTTACGTACTCGACCTGCACCTTTGCGCCCGAGGAAAACGAAGGCGTTATCTTGAGCTTCCTTCTCTCACATCCCGAGTTTGAGGTGGTAGAAACGGAAAATCCCGCCGTGCGCAAGTGCTTGGAGGACGGAGTGCTTGACCGAGGCAGAGCAGAGTGGGTGTCGGATAGCGATAAATACTCCGATCAAATAGCAAAAACCGTGCGTGTATTCCCTCATCACGCAGACGGAGAAGGGCACTTTGCCGCATTGCTCCGAAAATCGCCCAATGCCGCCGCCCAAGTTGTAAAGCCAAAGGCAAAAGATAAGAAAAAGGGAAGCGGTGTAAACTCGCGTGATAAAGATACGAGCAAGCTCGATCCCCAAAAAGCGTACGAGTTGTATCGTCAATTTATCAAAAATGTCACAGATCAAGAGATAGAAGGAGTGCCGCTTGTATTTGGAGACCAGCTTTATCTATGCCCAAAAGAGATGGTAGCGGATAAAGACGGTATGCGAATTCTTCGTTGCGGTCTGCATCTTGGCAATATCATAAAAGGGGAGCGTTTTGAGCCATCTCACACTCTTGCCCTTGCACTTGACGTAAACGAGGCTAAAAACGTTTTTTCGGTGAACTACGATTCTGCACGCGTGTATCTTCACGGTGATACTCTCCCGTGTGCCGACGAGTCGGGATGGTACCTCGTGACGCTTGACGGATTTGCTCTCGGATGGGGAAAAGCAAGCGGCGGTATGATGAAAAATCATTATCCCAAAGGTTTGAGAAAACCGCTTTAAACGTATAAAGATCAACGAAACGTCCGTAAAAGGCTATATTTACGGACGTTTTTAACTCAAAAAGGAGCGATATATTATTTTGATAAAATTGTCATAATCCTATTGACAAAAGGATATAATGGTGATATAATAATAAAGCTGCGAACGGAATATTCCGCCGGAATGGCGAAACTGGCAGACGCCCGGGACTTAAAATCCCGTGAGACTAACATCTCGTACCGGTTCGATTCCGGTTTCCGGCACCAATATATCGCGGGGTAGAGCAGCCTGGTAGCTCGTCGGGCTCATAACCCGGAGGCCGTGAGGTTCAAATCCCACCCCCGCAACCATATTGTAGCACCGATTTAGATATCGGGGCAAAAAACCCAGAAACTAAGCGGTTTCTGGGTTTTTCTTGTAATTTTTTAAAGTGTAACTCCATAGATATCCTAACC
>JAZQXE010000040.1:0-5937 GCA_045632705.1 Eubacteriales bacterium
TCCCTTGAACGCGCCGGATGTTTGGTATGCGGAGGTGGTGCCATCCGACTTTTCGTAAGCGAACATCAACGTGCCGTCACCGGGATAGTTGGGAACGGATGCTACAGAAAGGTTACTGCTGTATGCGACAGCAGTAAGGCCGCTGCTCGAAATGCTTCTTGAAGCCTTTTTAACAACAAGCTTTCCTGTGTAGGTATGCTCACAGGCGAGATACTGACCGTCCTCGGCACGCTGGATGCGCACGTCGTACGTACCTGCGTTTACGGGCAGGGAGGTGCTCCAGTTGCGGTCGAGTGTCTGACGCTTGTAGCTTACGGTAAAGCCGGACATATCAAGCCCGAGGTCGTTGCTCATAGCAAGGGTAACGCCGCTTCCGTTATAGGTCGTGGTTTTGTCCGTGATGGTCACGTTACTGCTTGCGATGGTAGCTTTGATCTGCCAATGGGCGTAAAGCGTTATATTCTGTGCGCTCAGGTAGATCGTATCTGCGGTGTACTGCACCCCGCCGCTTGCCTGTGTATACCAACCGAGGAAGATATAATTTGCACGCGTGGCGGTCGGCAGCGCGCCGACGGATCTATCATAGATCACGCTCTTCGAGGGAGAGGTAGCCGTACCGTCGCCCGCGTTAAAGGTGATAGTGTAGTTGTTTGCCGTCCATTTTGCGTAGAGTGTGAAATCCATAGAAGGCATAGTGCGATCCCAGCTTACAGGGGTCGTGAGTTCCTTCTCATAATACCAACCGACGAAGGTGTAGCCTGTGCGGGTAGGATTTGAGGGCGGTATCATTGCCGCTCTTTCCTCTACCGTCTGCATTGCTACGGCGCTTCCGCCGTTGGATTCATAGGTGATGGTGTATTCCTGTGCGGGCTTTGGGGGGATGGTTACCGTGATCGTGTAAACTACGTCGCCCAGAACTGAGCTGATCACGGGAGAAATAGAGGAAACGTACGCCGTGTCGTCTATTGCCTTGATGGCATCAAGGAAGTCCTCCTGAGAGGGCATTTGATCCTTTTTGTAGATCACGGTGATCGGATCGAGAGCAATACCGTCAAACTTGTAGGTTACCTCGCCGCAGTTTCTCGCGTATTTTGCGTGGTAGGTGTTTTCACCTGCCAGAAGCGCGGAGGCAAAGTTGCCCTTGATCTCAAGCGTCGGATCGAGCTCAAGCTTCTGGCCGTCCTTCATTGCGTCGATACCGGAGAAGATGGTATACGTATTGCCATTTTCGGTTCCCGTGCCGATGAGACTCGAGAAATCGAACTTTTCACCGTATTTTGCTCTGAAGGTCATATCTTTGGTAGAGCCGTCTGTGTTCTGTACGTCTTTTACGGTGATACTGTACTCTCTCGTAGCGATATCAAAGTAATAGACGGTGTCAAAGAGCATAGACTGCGAGGTGCCGTTTATCTGTTCTCCGCGGTTGGTGGTAGTATAACCGTTGTAGGTAGAATATCTGATATCCTGCTCGCCTGCGTAGTCAGCAAGCTTCAGTACAGATTCCACAGAAGGAAGCTCAAAGCTCGAGCCCTTGACGTATCTTTCGCTCCATACGGTGCGGTAGCCGTCCGTTTCATTACCGACCTTGACCGTGGCGGTTCTGTACTCGGTCAGCTCCTCGTCTGCAAGGTCAGTCCATACGAGAGGAATGGTGATCGCCATATCGTACTTTGACCAGCAGAGCTTGTCCAGAGTCCATACGAGTCGCAGCTCGCACGTGAGATAGTGTACGTTTTCGGGTACGTCTACCTGGAGCTCATAGTCCACGATATACTGCTTGCCGTCTTTCTGTTCGTATACGGGAACGAGGGAGAAATACTTGCTTGACAAAGTATACGTAAAGTTGGTCTTATCTTCGTGCTGGGTGAGTGAGAAATCGTCTCCTCCCCAGAAATTGTAGCCGTAGTAGGATACCCAGGGCTTAATTACGTTGTCCTGGTCACCGTCTACCATGTCCAGAGTCTTCATAGAGCGGAATTCATCCGACAGCTCGTAGCGGATGCCGTTGTTGGAATTGCCGTCCTTGTCTGTAACTACTATTTTTTCGCCATCTGCTATTTCGGTGGCAAAACCGTAAACGTTAGTTTTTGAGCCTGCAGAGAGCAGCGTCCATTTTTCTGAGTAGAGCTCCCATTCTTTTTCAAACAGGCTCAACAGCTCTGCCTTGACGTTGATATCAACGTATAGTCCGAACTCAAAGTAGAGTGCGCCCATCAGCGACTCTTCTTCTTCCCATTCCATACCGCCCGCAGGCCTTGTTTTCGTATAGGTATATTGGAAGTAACCATATAGCTCCGCAAAGGCACCGACCTCTGCAGAAATACCTACGTTACCGATCTTGGTGGAAATAATACCGACCTTGACTTCGATGAGGATACCTGCTTTCAGACCGACGTGGCCCATAGCGTAGAATTGGAATGCGAATCTTTCGTCAACAAGGTCAAGCTCTTCAGCTCCGCTTCCGTTGCCGAAAACGCTGAACCAGTTGATATAACGCTTGCCGATCTCGTATTCCAGATTTGCACCGAGTGCAATGTTTACGTTGGCACGAACGACAAAGTTACCTTCAATGGAGATCTGGAAGATCCAAAGGTTGATCGGTACTTCAAACATCTTGATCTTGCAAAGCTCGAGCCAGCCGTTGTCCTCTTCTCCGAGCATTTCGGCGTAGCGCTCCGCGAGCTCTACTATACCTGCGTTGTATTCCTCGTCGTCCATGAGGTGAGCCTTTGAGAAGAAGGTCTGCACGATATGGTTTTCGCTGTTGCTTTCAAAGCAAGCCTCTGCCTGCTCCTTGGTGATCTCACCGTTTGTGATCAATTCTTCAATGAGGGTGGATTGTGCTTCCCAGAAAGTTTCGATATCTTCTCCGAGAGAATCGTCATCAAACTTATCCTCGTATTTTTTCTTGAACTCCTTGATCTTCTTCATAGTATCTTCGCCAAGCTTGTCTCCCCAATTTTCTTCCAGCTTGTCAAAGAAGTCCTCGGAAGCCTCTTGAGTGTAGAATTTGGCTTCGATAGATACGCCTGTATAGCTCATGACGTCGACCGCAGAGGTGAACACGATATCGTTGATCTTGGGAATACAAAGTATCCAGGTAATATCGGCGTTTGCACCGATGTTTACGTCAATGAATACCTCTTGGGTAAACGCAGCGCCAAGCTCGATCTTCAGGCTTCCCATTTTTCCGTCTTTACCGATGTCAACTTCAAATTCCGCCTCGATCTTGAGCGTGACCTTTATACCGTTTTCAAAGTGGCTGTTCTCACCGTCGCAGGTGGTGATGTTGAAGCTCAGCTCAACGTCGTCCGCCAGCTCAAAGGAGTTGCCAAGACCGTATGCCTTTATCTGCTCTTCGGTCAGCTTCACTCCGTTTTCGTCGTATACGGTGATCTTGTTATCTTCAATATAATCGTAGAATTCGTCGCTTGATCCGATAACACCACTTAAATATTCTATTGCGTCCTCGGCAAAGCCCGTTTCCTTGACCTGCTGCATGACCTGCTGCTCGAGCTCTCCGCGGTCAATGTTTTCGAGCATCTTTTCGCCCTCAACGTCGTTTTGCAGGAACAGATCGATCGCACCGAGCAGTTCCTCGCGAGAGGACTGGACGTAGGTAATGGTAGTACCGTTAACTGCGGTAACTCTCTTATAGGAGATGGGATCTCCGTCGCGCAGAGAACCGAAGTTGCCCACGTAAAATACGAGGAAATCTCCGACTTTAACCTCTTCTGGTGCATTCGTGTTATACATTGCGATAAGCGCCGCAACATCGTGACTGTTAAAGTCGACCGTTCCGTTTCCCGAGGGAATATTCAAAACCGAGAAAGGAATCGTGCTTGGCAGGGAGATCAGCTTTTCCACGTCGGAATTTTCACCCTGCATCGTCATACCACGGAAGGTAACGGTGCTTGCGCTGACTTCTTCTACGACGATATAAGCCGTAGGATCGTTGTCGTAGTTTCCGTTTATGTAATCTCTTACGGTAGGACTTGTTGTAACGTAAATACACAGAGTGTCGCCTACTTTAAGCTCAGACGCCCTTGCATAGCTGAAGCTACCCGTTATCACGTCGTCACTGTTATAAAGAACGGCAGAATCCAGGATCTCACACGTCGTTCCGTCGGAGAGAGTATAGGTCATGGATGCCGTATCCTGAATGTAGATGATGTCGTCGTTTACCGTGAAATTGGCGATCTCTTCTTTATGAATAAAGAAGGAAGCCACACGGACGCTTTCATCCTTTCCCTCAAACGCGTAACCGTCTGCGAGAGTGAGCGTGTAAGACGCACCCTCCGTATAACCGCCCTCTGCGGTCACGCGCCACTTATTTTCACCGCTTTGGGTAAAGGTAAGCTTCGGTGCGACCGAGCCGTCGGTGCTGTTCAGCGTTACGGCGTTCTGCGGTTCCAGCTCTCCGCTGATACGTTGTATTATGAAGACCAGGTCCTTTGACTGATCCTGCAGCGCAAAAGCAGCGGGAGTATGGTCGGGCTCTCCGTTTGTTTGTGCATACTTAGCGTATACCGTAATATCCTCAAGTATGGGATCGGAGCTGTAAAAAGGCGTAGTAAGTGCCTTGTCCGTATACCATCCGAGGAATACGGAGTTGCCCTTTTGAGCAACGGGAGCAGTGATCGTACTGCCGACAACGACAGTGATCGGATCAATGAATTCTCCTCCGTTGGTATCAAAGGTGATCGTAGCGGTCTGACCAAGGGTAATGTTTTCTCCCTTGACGAGTTTGACCAGATACAACAAGTCGCTAAGGTCGATCGTACCGCTTCGGTCTACGTCCGCAGCTGCTTTATTTATTTCTGCCGATGCGTCGTTTGTGAGATATCTTGCCAACAGATCTACGTCGGTATTGTCGATCGAGCGGTCGCCGTTGACATCACCATATAAAACGGTGTTTTCTTCCGACGCTGCCAATATGCCCATCGGTACGAGCTGAAGCAGCATCGTGAGCACGAGCAGCACAGAAACTATGGCACGATATGGTCTACTGTTATTCATTAGTAGTTTCTCCTTTCTTTTATTCGTTTTGCACTTCGGGATATAAGCAGACGCCCTGCTCGGGGAGCTTGTCGTCTCTCAGATCGAACCCTGCGTACTTGCAAAACCAGCAGATAGGCTCGATAGCGAGCAGACTTTTTCTCGGCGAAAAGCAGGGACAAGTATCGTTGCGCACGATATTATGACCGCTTTTGCTTGAGTTTTCTTTTTCCATAAAATCACCTTATTTCACGATCAGTACTGTTTCTACGTTCGCTCCGTTCATCGCCGATCCGTCTGCGATGGAAGTGGTAGTGATCTTGATGGTGGCGTTATACTCGCCTGCCGCGAGCGCTCGGCTCATAGTGATCTCGGTGATCGCCTTGCCGGGAGGGACGAGCTTTGACTTGTAGAGAACCTCTCCCGTGTCCTTGAGGACCAGCTCAAAGGTAAAGTAGCAGGGATTACCCTCGGGGTTTACGAACGCTACGTTGACCGTTTTTTTATCCTTTGGCAAGGTGATGGACGGATATCCCGGTATCTTGATGCCGGCGGATGGTGTGCCCTCCGTCTTGTCGGGCAGTGCTTGACCGTTCCAGTCACTCGCATTCTCGTCGATATCCGGGTTGCCGTTTTGCGAGGTGGACGTGCCGTTTTGCGCGCCTCCGAACCAGGTTCCCCAGTTGAGCGCCATTGTTACGGCTCCCACGACGAGTACCAGTAAAACGATCAAAGAAGTAACGAACGTTTTTTTGCTGATAACGATCTGCGAATCGTTTTGACTCATAACGTTTTCCTCCAATGAATTAAATTTTTACATTTTAATAATATCGTATAAGCGCTCGATAAACGGTAAAATGTCGTGAAGTGCCGTTTTTTTGTCGTGAAGTTGACACTTGAATAGAAAAACAGAAAAAATCCCTGTCGATCGACAGGGAT
>JAZQXE010000041.1:0-12064 GCA_045632705.1 Eubacteriales bacterium
ACCCGTTGGTACTACGATGAATTATACGCAGAAGAATAAGGGGTTTGGGCTTTGTAATACAAAGTCGAAACCGACAGATCAACACAAACTTTAGTGGTGTCTGCGAGTATATCGATGCCGCCGTAAAAGCCTCCCTCCGAGAGGGAGCCTTTGGATACGTAAAACCTAAGCGATACAATAATATACCCCCGACAGACCTTGAAAATCTGTCGGGGGTATTCTTTGTTTAGTGTGGAGCAATTTTTCGATTTATCGGGTCGCCGAGGACGTCGACCCCTACAAGAAACATCCAACTTCCTTTTTTGCCTTATAAACGAGTCGCACAAAGCCGTACGTCCCCCGCCAAAAACTTTTTCATAAAAGTTTTTGAAAGGGGGGGTAAGGGGGGAAAACTTTTCTCAAAAAGTTTTCCCCCCATTATACTACCTACGCAGTTTTGAGACTGCGGTGCAGAGGGCGAGGGCGAGGATATCGCAGATGACGATGCTGGCGCCCGTTGGAGTTGAGAACAAGATAGAGGCTGTCATACCGAGCAGAGAGCAGCTGACTCCGATGATAGCGGAGGTAACGACGACACCGCGGAAGCTCTTTTTTATGCTCATAGCGCATACGGCGGGAAAGATAATGAGTGCGGAGACGAGCAGAGAGCCGACGAGTCTCATTGATACGGAAATGACGATCGCGGTAACGGTAGCTATAAGCAGATTATACGCCCGCGCGTTTCCGCCGCTCGCCTGCATAAAGACGGGATCAAAGGTAAGTGCGAATACTTTGTTGTAGAAAAGCACGAACACGATGCAAACGACGACACTCATAACGACGCTCAATACAAGGTCAGAGGTGCCGAGCGTAAGGATCGAGGAGGAGCCGAAAAGCGAGGAGCAGACGTCTGCGGCAACGTTTGACGATGCGGGAAAGAGATTGAGCAGTATATAACCGATGGCAAGCGATCCGACGGAGAGCATCGCGAGGGAAGCGTCGCCGCCGATCTTTTTGTTCTGTGGTATTCCGAGCAGAAGAATGGCGGTAAATATCGTCACGGGCATCGTCAGATATAGCTCGTTTGAAATATTAAATACCGCGCAGACCGCCATCGCACCGAAAGCGACGTGGGAAAGTCCGTCTCCGAGGTAGGAGAAGCGTTTGAGCACGAGCGTAACGCCGAGAAGCGACGCGCAAAGCGCAACGAGCGCTCCGACGGCAAACGCGTAACGAACGTACGGGAAGGAAAGATAAGCGAGAAGATCTGTAAACGTTATCATTTCTTGTCCTCCTCGTGTGAATGATCGTGGTCGTGGTCGTGCGAGTGCGCACTCGGCTTTACTGTATGCTCCTCGCAGTCGCAGAGTCCTCCGTGCGCGTAGATAAACTCGTGTCCGACGTCACTGCGGCGGTATTCCTCGACCTCGGAGAAGAAAATGCGGTCTTTTCCGAGATGCAGAACGTGAGTAGCGTAAGCGAGAGTCGAGCAGATGTCGTGCGAGACCATAAGCACCGCCATCTTGTCCTCGCGGTTCAGGCCCTTTACCGCGTCGTACATTTCGTGCGTTGCCGCGGGATCGAGTCCCTGTACGGGCTCGTCGAGCAGAAGCATCTTTTTTGCCGCGCACAGAGCTCTGGCAAGCAGCACTCGCTGACTCTGACCGCCCGACAGCTCGCCGAAGGGCTTGTCTTTAAGATGCAGAATACCGAGCCGCTCCATATTCGCGCGCGCCTTTTCCTTGTGCTCGCGTCGATAGAACGGAAAAGCTCGCCTGTCAGCGATAAAACCGCTCTCTACGACCTCCTCTGCACTTGCGGGAAAATCCGCACCGATAAAGGAAGACTGCGGCAGATATCCGATGTCGCGGCAGCTCATTCCCTCACAGAGCGTTATTCGTCCGTCAAGGGTGGGAATGAGTCCGAGCAGCGTCTTTACAAGCGTACTCTTTCCGACTCCGTTCTCGCCCGTTATGGCAATATAATCCCCCTCGTGAACCTCAAAGCTCACGCCGTCGATTATGCTTTTTTTATCGTATCCGAGGCTGACCGCCTCACATTTCATAAGTAGCATCGTTTTTCTCCGAAAATGTATTTTTATCGGTTCGCCGAGAGAAGGATCGCCAAAACCGCAAGGTTCTCTCTCATAGAAGCGGCATATCCCCCGCCCTCTGCGGAAAGCTTCTTTGATTGCATAGAATCAAGCACGAGTATCACAGCGTCTCGCGAGGACGTGTTCTGTATTACGGCACGGGCAATGTCGGTGCGCGAGTTTTCACAAACGGCAACGTAGGAGATGCCGAGCGTGTCGATTGCCGATGAGAGCCGCTTGACTACCTCAAAGCTCGCCTCGCTCTCCGCAGAGCATCCGCTGTAAGCCGCCTCCGCCTTTATGCCGAACGTGTTGAAAAGATAAGAAAAGGGATATCTGTCGGCAACGACCACCGTGTCAAGCTCCGCTCGGGCAAGCGTCGTGCGGTATTCACCCTCGATCAGGGTGATCTCTTCGCACAGGGCCTTTTCGTTTTCGCGGATCTTGCCCTCGCTTGTCGGGGAAATTTCACAAAGAGCGTCCGAGAGAAGCGCCACCGACTCGCGCGCGAGATCAAAGTCGAACCAAACGTGCTCGTCAAATTCGTGGTCGTGCTCGTGTCCCTCCCCCTCATGCTCGTGGGCGTGCTCACCGTCGCATTTTTGTTCTAAAAGAGTCCTCATCTCACGACAGAGATCAAGGCGCTTCAGCGTAGGATTGTCAGCGCTCACCAGCACCCTGTCCACCCACTCGTCAGACTCGCCGCCGACGTGCGCAAAGAGAGTTGCGCGGGAAAGTGCCATTATATCAGCCGCCGTCGGCTCGTAGTTGTGTACGTCCTGCCCCTCAGCACCGAGATGAAGCACGCTTATCTCTTCACGGCACCCCACAGTGAGTGAAAGTGTCCAGTCGTAGACGACGTAGGACGTGCAGACGACGTCGTATTTCTTTGTGCTTTCGTTGCAGGCACATGTAATCAGCGTGCAGAATAGCGTAAGCACGGAAAGCAAAAGAGAAAATAGTCTCTTAGTCATTTCTCTGAGCTCCCCCCGACGTCTTTTTTCTCTTGCATTTGTCGCACACTCCGTAAAGGATAGACTGCTCGGGCAGAATGTGAAATCCATGCTCGGACAGCGCGTGCTCCTCGACGCTTTTCATAAACGAGCAGTCGAGATGCACGATGTCGGCACATTCGATACACTTGATATGCAGATGCGACAGACACCCGCCGCCCGCCCCCGCGTATTTGTAGGCAGCACCGCCGCCGTCCTCGCTGGCGAAACGTAAAACGACGCCCTTGTCTGTCAGAGAATCGAGGTTTCTGTAAACGGTGCTCAGATCCGGCGCGCCACCCGTCGCCCCGCGAAGATGCTCTCGCACCTCCTTTGCGGTAAAAAGTCTGTCACGATGCTCCTCAAAGAGAGCCATTATCAAGGCTCTCGGCTTTGTCTTGTATCCGCGGTCGATCTTCATATTATCGCCTCTTTTTCACGAAATTAGGAAAATTTGCAAACGATTTGCAACTTTAACAACGGAATTTTACCACATTCGACGGGGTACTGTCAAGCACATTTGCAAATTGTTTGCAAATGTGCAAAAAAAGAAAAACGGCGCACCGCACTCAAAGCGGCGTACCGTTTTTTTCGTTTTTTTGTCGTATGAAAAAAAGCCGATAAATTTTTTGCCCTATTTTTTGCTTGAAGGTGTATCGCAAACGGAGTATACTGAATAAGCAGGCAGGACGTTTTTCTCAAAGAAAGGTAACTTTCACTTCAGGTATTGCCGAGATACCGTGCAAAAGTATCCTCTTTCCCGAGAGCTCCGAGCTGACGGTAGCGGTAAGGTTGACTCTCTGCGAGTCAAACGACGCTTCGACCTTGTATTCTCCGTCTCGCACGCACAGATATTTGTCCGAGACAAACAACCCCTCTCGGTCGTCACGAGCCGTTGCCGTTACGCTGAAGCGTCTGCCGAGCAGCTTGCACGCGAAGTCAAGATCGCCCGTTTCTACCGCGTCTCTTACCATAGTTGAGCTTACCTTTACTCCGTCGACGCACACGTCGTCGATGACGGAAAGAGTTATGCCAAGCTCTCTGCAAAGCTCGGCAAGAAGGATCACGTCCCCTTCCCCTCCTCGTCCGAAGGTATAGTTTTTTCCGCAGACGAGATAACGCGCACCCGCGCACTCCGCGAGCAGATGCGTGACGAAATCACGCGCGCTGACCCCTGCAATATCCGCACTGAAATCAGGGCAAACGAGAACGTCAGCGCCCAGCTCTGCGATAAGGCGCACCTTTTCGCTCTCGTCGCAAACGAGCGGTATCTTTTTCTCAAGATAGAAATTGCGCGGCGGCTCCGAGAAGCACCATACCGCAATGCCCAGAGAGTGGAGCGTCGCCAGACGCTTTGCCTCGTTTATCACGGCTGCGTGAGCGGTATGGACACCGTCAAAGCACCCGAGCGCGACCGCGGTCGGCATATTCAGTTTGGTATATGGATCTTTGATATGCCGCATTGAGCAGTTTCCTTTCTTTTTGGGCGGTGAGTTTTACCGCTTGACGCTGAGAGTAATTCCGATAATAGCAAGTATAACGCCGAGCAGAGTCAGCGCCGAGACGTAAGTACCGCCGATAAACGCACCAACGACGGTAGTTGCAACGCATGAGGCGTAGAGATATCCCGAAAATTTAACGGCACCGATAGTCCGCACCGAGTAGATACAAGAAAGATAGGACGCTATCGGAGCGAGCAAGCACACGACAAGCACCCGCACCAAAAGCGAGGGGTCGAGTATAGCGGTAAGCTCTCCCACATCCGCACCGAGCAAGAACCAATAGACGCCCGTTGATATTATTGCCCAAAACGCAACGCGGCGGGCAAGCTGAACGCCGTTTGAGGCGTAGGCGGTGCATTTTTTGACAAACCAGAAAAACAGAGCGGTACACAGAGCGAGCAGAAGCGCAAAAAGCACGCCCCAGAGATCAAAGCTGAAGCTGCCGACTCCGAAGACTGTCATAATAAAAACGCCCGCAAAGCCGAATCCCGCACCTGACAAAAAGGAAGCGGAGGGACGCGACGAGCCGAACAACAGCGAGCCGACAAGGGCGCAAAGCAAAGGCACCGCACCCGTTACGACGGATTCCGACACCGTACTCGCACGAGCATTGTGGCGAGCGGAGATGAAGAGCCAAATTGCCGAGCCAAAGAGTCCCGCGAGGATGAACCACACCTCAGCCGAGCGCTTTTTCAGCTTGAGCCGCGGCAGATGGATGACGTTGAGCAGCGCAAACGACAGGGCAAACGCCCATAGTGCCACGGCGGTGGCGCTGACGTGTGCGCGCAGTGAGTAATATGAATTTGCCGAAAATGCAAGCACTGCGACGTACAGACACGCGCAGAGATGCCCGATGGAAGCTTTGCTCATTCGTTTTTCTCCCTTGCAATCAGTTCTTTCACGATAGATTATACAAAAAAACGCGCACCGTGTCAATATTTGTTTTATTCCCCGCCCTCCGAGCATAAATTTGCAGCTGTGCGGCGACGTATCAAATACGAAAAAAATATAAAAGTTCCGTTCTCAAAAGTACAAACGATGCAGAGAAGTACATTTACAACCGCTAAAAAATCGTATAATATAAGGACATAAGGTAATTTTTATCATGTCGCAAAAGTGTAAACAAAAGGAGTATTATTATGCTTTGGAACACGTTTGACAATAATAGAGAAAAGCTCGACAAGCAGTACAGAACTGCCGACTACAAGGGTAGCGACGGTCTGGAATACGACGCGCTCCTTGCCGAGTCGATGGCGATAGTTGAGAGAGAGTGTGATCTCCCCCTTGCCGTCGTGCGCTCACACGTTATAAAATTCCTGCTCGAAAATGCAAAGCTGAACATCACTCCCTGCGAGTGGTTCGTTGACGACATCTCGGGCAGAGATATCACCGACCGAGTAAAGTCGTTCTACTACGAAAAATACAAGCCCGGCCGCCTTGCCGCTTCAAAACAGGCGGTATACGAGATCAGCCGCTGCGCCTGGACGTCATGGCCCGATCTCGGTCACAACGCGCCCGACTGGGAGGCTATTCTTTCTCTTGGTCTTGTTGGACTGCGCGACCGCGTCAAGAACACGCTCGAGGAGCGTGAGGCATCCTCGGAGCTCACAGAGGAGCAAAGGATCTACTACACATCGATACTTACCTGCTACGAGGGCGTTTTTGCTTGTCTCAAGAGAATGGCAGCCATCGCACGCGCACGCGCCGACGAGGATGAAAAGCTCCCCCTCGTTGCCGACAATCTCGAGGCTCTGTGCGATCACGCGCCCGAAACTATGCTCGAGGCGATGCAGCTCATCTTTACCTGGTATATGATACAGATGTCTCTTGAGGCGTCTTACGTCCGTACGCTCGGCACGCTCGACGTTCTCCTCTACCCCTTCTACAAAAAGGACCTGGAGAGCGGAAGATACACCCGCGAGCAGCTGCGTGAGCTCGTTCGCTACTTCATATTCCATGCAGGCGCTAAAAAGGTCGTTGCCAATATGCCCTTTGCTCTCTGCGGAGTTGACGCTGACGGCAAGGGGTACGTAAACGAGCTTTCATATATTATTATGGAAGAATACAGAGCGCTCAACATATACGACCCTAAGATACACATCAGATACTCAAAAGAACTGCCCCGTGACTTTATCACTCTGACGCTCGACTGCATCAGAGACGGCAAGAACAGTATCGTATTCATAAACAGCCCCGTCGTTGCAAAGGCACTCGAGTGCGTCGGTGCCGAGCACGCACACGCGGTAAACTACACTATCGTCGGTTGCTACGAGACGTGCGCTGCGGGAAAAGAAGTTCCCTGCACCTGTAACGGACGTATCAACATTCCAAAGGCGGTCGAGGCTGCACTCTGCGCAGGTTACGACATTCTCACCGACAAGCTCGTCGGTGTCCCGACCAAGTCTGCCGAGGAATACGAGGACTACGACTCATTCTTTGAGGCGGTCAAGGTCCAGCTCTCTTACTATATCGATCAGTGCATCAAGCTGACAAACGACAGAGAGCGTCTTTACCCCTACTATCACACCTCGCCCTTTTATTCTTCCTCCTTTATCGACAGTGTAAAGCGCGGTCTTGACATCTACGAGGGCGGTGCTCTCTATAACAACTCATCTATCAACGCTTTTGGCGTTGCAACGGCGGCTGACGCTCTGCTCGTTATCAAAAAGTTCGTCTTTGAAGAAAAGCGCCTGACGCTCTCAGAGCTTCGTGATATACTCAAAAACAACTGGGAAGGCAACGAGCAATTCCGTTTGCAAGCGCTCAAGCTCGTTGAAAAGTACGGAAACAACCACGCCGCTCCCGACGCTATCGCGCGCGAGCTGCTCCTTCATTGTTCAAACGAGATAAACGGCAGAGAAAACGGACGCGGCGGCGTTTACCGTATGGGCTCCTTCTCTATCGACTGGAGAATCGAATTCGGTAAGACGACGGGTGCTTCTGCTGACGGCAGACGTGCACACGAGCCGATCTCAAAAAACGTTTGCGCTGACACCGCAAGAGACTACAACGGTGCAACCGCTCACATTCTCTCCGCTGTCAACCTTGACTACACGAAGATGCCCAACGGCACAGTGCTCGATATCGTTATGCATTCAAGCGCGGTATCGGGTGAGGACGGTATGGAGGCGCTCTACGCGACTCTGCTCACCTTTATGGAGCGTGACGGATTTGCGATCCAGTACAACGTCCTCACTCCCGACGTTCTCGTAGAGGCACAAAAGAATCCCGAGCAGTATAGCACGCTTCAGATACGTCTGTGCGGTTGGAACGTTCTCTTCGTCGATCTGCCAAAGCATATGCAGGACGAGTTTATAGCTTCCTCGCGCGCGCAAGAATAATTACGTTGGCAAACGAAAGGACAAAATATGAAAAGATTTCTTGACGATGCACTCGTAAACGAAACAAGCCTCGTTGTAAAGTGCCATCTCTACAAAAACAGAGACGGAGAATATAACACGTTTGCCAACCGTTCCAGACACGGCTTCGTGTTCTTCCTTGGCGGTAAGATCAAGTTTATCTACGACAACGAAGAGGAGACCTTTGAGGCTACCGAAAACTCGTTCGTATATCTTCCAAAGGGCAGGCCATATCAGACCTACCCCACCGAGCCCGGTGATTTTATACTGATAAACTTCGACACCTATATGCCGGTAGATCAGCCCGCTTTCGGTGCCGTGCTCGCTAACAATCTGCAGATACAGGGGTGCTTCGTTTCCGCGCTCAAGCAGTACAAGCAAAAGAAGGTAGGTTCAAACGCGGAGCTGCTCAGTATAATCTACAAGATAATCGCGCTCGTTCAGTCAAGCTCCTGTCACGGATATCTGCCCTACGAGCATTTCAGAAAGCTCGAGCCCGCTATCAATTACATCAACGAGAATTTTCTCAAGTCCGATATCAAGATCACCGAGCTTGCCGATCTTTGCGGCATTTCGAGAAAGTACTTCACTACCCTCTTTACCACCTATTACGAGACTACGCCCAAGCAGTATCTCTTAAACTGTCAGATCGACTACGCGAGAAAGCTCCTCATCACTGAGGGCAAGGGCGTTTCCGTCACACAAATTGCCGAAAAGAGCGGTTTTACCAACATCTATTATTTCTCAAAGCTCTTCAAGGCCCGCGTCGGCGTTACTCCGACCGAATACAAAAAGCAAAACGGCTAAAACAAAAAAAGCATGATCCTCTCGTACAAAACGTGCGACGGTCATGCTTTTTTAAGTTTCTTCTATTATATTTTCCGTATTCTCCCCATCCGAGAGACGCTGGAGATAACGCGTATGCAATAGCCGCGGTGTCGACTCGCTCGACGCGTCTATCTGAAACGCTATCTTCTGCCAGGACCAGCCGTAGACGTAGTGCATAAGAAACACTCGCCGCGTGCGGCTGTCCTCGATCTCGTCTATGAAACGCATAAGGGAATTGAGCGTGGCGTTTATCTTTTCTATGTGAGCCTCTACCCGCGCTCTGTACTCCGCGCCCGCATACCACATATTCCCCGCATTGCCGTTTTCTACGTCACACAGATGCATGCGCATCTCCTCGAGCTCCCGCCGCAGATGCCGTAAGGCACGCAGCTCCGCTCGCGTGGGGAGCCGCCCTGCCTCACTCTGCCGCTCGGTCATCAGCTACCCGCTATTTCCTCAACTCTCATACGCAAGACGTCGATCTCAGCACCAAGCTTTGCAAGCTCGTTTATCAACTCGTCTATCCTCTCCTGCTTCTCCTCTATCTCGGCGCCCAGCTCCTCCAAAAAGAGCTGCTCGTCCTCGCGTGTATCAATGGTGTCTGCAAAATATTCGTAGTTTCCTTCGTAGTTTTCGTAAGTGTACATTTTTTTCTTTCCTTTCTTTTTTGTTTCTTTGGTTTTTGCCATTTTCTGTCATTTGCTTGCGTGTATTTTACCATTTTTTGTCAAATAATGCAAGATTGGCAAGAATTTTTTAGCTCTACTCACAGTACGTCCCCGATGAATTTAAATTACAACACAAAAGCGCCGATAATCGTACAAGGTAAATTTTTTTAAAAAAAGACGTGGTCAGAGGGGGGACTTTTTTTGGGTAAAAGTTTCCCCCTGCCCCCTTTCAAATACAAAAGCATCACGGCAAAACAAAAAGGGTAGTCTCGCGATATGCGAGACTACCCTTTTTTCCCGTATTCACGGACGGGAGGATGTCTGTGCTGACCTTTTATTCTTTTTACTCCGAAGCGTCAAGCGGCTCTGCCGCTTCTCTGATGCCGACACGGCTCTTACATTCCGTGCATTTGATGACGAAACGAGCGTCACTCTCGCCGCGATACAAAAACAGACGCGTGCGGCGGCGGACGCTTACGTCTTTTGCGTCGAGGAGCCTCGCACTGCACACGGGACAGCGCAATTTCGGCATTTTCCTCTCGGCGTCGGTGAATTTCTTTTCTTTAATTAATACGTTTGGCAAAGCTGAGATCTACCCTTTCTTTTCTCTGAATTTTGGGAACGTATGCGATCCGAGCAAGTGGATATTTCGGCAGGCATCGAGTGCCGAGTCGGACAAACCGCACAAAGTGAGACAACTTGTCTACGAATATGATATAACATTCCCCCGCGGTTTGTCAATAACTTTTTTCAAAAAAAATTCAAACGAATTAAAAAAATAAAAAAAGGCTTGCTTTTTCCCCTACGTTGTAGTATAATCACTAACTGTGTGAGGGAGTAGCGTGCGCCTGCGGGCGTAGCAAGTCAACATACTGGTCTCTGACCTGGCTTGTTTTAATTCGCGAGACTCATGTATTGGCGTGCGCTGTACATGGACTCTTTCTATCCTTTTTCCGTATGCAGCTCGTGCGCGTACGGTTTTTTTATTTTCTATCATAATAAAGGAAGTATCAAAAATGGTCTATTTGTCACTACTCATCAACAGCGTCTCTATCGGCGTCGCTTACGCTATGGACGCCTTTTCCGTTTCTCTCACAAACGGTCTGAACGACCCCAAAATGAAGCGCAACCGCATGGCACTCATTGCGCTCGTCTTTGCGGGTTTTCAGTTTGCGATGCCCTTTATCGGCTGGGTATGCGTCAACACGATAACAAACGTTTTCAGCGGATTTGAAAAGTTCATCCCCTGGATCGCACTGGCTCTTCTCGCCTACATAGGAGGCAAGATGCTCATCGAGGGCATCGGTTGCAACTGCGAGGAGGGAGAGGACGGCGACTGCGTACAGAAGCTGACCATCGGTACTCTGCTCGTTCAGGGTATCGCTACAAGCATTGACGCGCTCTCCGGCGGCTTTGCTATCAAGGACTATAACATAATCCAGACTCTGCTCTCCTGCACCGTCATTGCCGTCGTTACGTTCGTTATCTGCTGCGGCGGTGTCGTCATCGGAAAGAAATTCGGCACAAAGCTTGCGGGCAAAGCATCCATCCTCGGCGGCGTCATTCTCCTTGCCATCGGTATCAAGATCTTCGTTGAGGGCGTTTTCCTCAAATAAACGAAAAATGTTTTTTTGCACTTGACAGAAGCAAACTTTTGCTGTATAATATTCGGGTACAAAGAAATATGGAGGCATAGCTCAGTTGGTTAGAGTACTTGCTTGACATGCAAGGGGTCGCAGATTCGAGTTCTGCTGTCTCCACCAACAAAAACAGAACATTTGTCGGTAGACAAATGTTCTGTTTTTGTTTATTGTAGGGGTCGACGTCCTCGGCGACCCTACCTCATGAACAAACAATATAAGATGGATATGGTTTGCATAATTACGTATTGATCTACGGTTAAATTTTCATAAAATTCATTCATTTGTTTTATGTATTTATCCGCAACCATTCCGTGGGAGAACAATTCCACGTTTTGCGGACAGTCGAGGACGCCTGTCCCTACGGTGTAAACATCCTTATGCCGAAATTTGGTTATAACGGGTCGCCGAGGACGTCGACCCCTACGGTGTAATCATCCTTATGCCGAAATTTGGTTATGACGGGTCGCCGAGGACGTCGACCCCTACGGTGTAATCATCCTTATGCCGAAATTTGGTTATGACAGGTCGCCGAGGACGTCGACCCACACACAAAAAAAGCACCGCTATTGCGGTGCTTTTTCGTTTGGTTAATTCGGTTAAATTACTTAACTTCAACAGTTGCGCCTGCTGCTTCGAGAGCTGCCTTAACTGCCTCAGCGTCTTCCTTGGAAACGCCTTCCTTAACAGCCTTGGGAGCGCCTTCAACGAGGTCCTTAGCGTCCTTAAGTCCGAGACCGGTGATCTCACGAACTGCCTTGATAACGTCGAGCTTCTTAGCGCCGAAGTCCTTGAGGATTACGTCGAACTCGGTCTTCTCCTCAGCTGCGGGAGCTGCTGCTCCTGCTACTGCTGCGCCTGCTACTGCTACGGGAGCTGCAGATACGCCGAACTCTTCCTCAAGTGCCTTTACAAGGTCAGCGAGCTCAAGAATGGTAAGTTCCTTTACAAGATCAAGGATCTGGGTGGTCTTTTCGTTCATTTTAAGATACCTCCAAATTATT
>JAZQXE010000042.1:0-12915 GCA_045632705.1 Eubacteriales bacterium
GGGACTTGAACCCGTACGGTGTGAACCACACGCCCCTCAAACGTGCGCGTCTGCCAGTTCCGCCACTCTCGCGAGCACTCGTATAGTATACACCAGTCGTTGATATTTGTCAATAGGTTTTTTAAAGTTTTTTCAAAAAAATTCGTATTTTTTTATTTTACCCCAAAAGCGTCATTTCAATGCACTCAAAGCGTCGGAAAGTGCGCAAAAATCTGCACAATCGAGCTTTTCGCCTCTGATATTCACGTCAAATCCGCAACCGACGATGACCCCTGCTATCTCTTCTTTTGAAAATTGAGAAAGCTCGTGTGAAAGTGCGTTTACCAGAGTTTTTCTTCTCTGTCCAAACGCCGCCTTTATAACCTTAAAAAACAGCTTTTCATCTCTTGGCGTGTATTTCGGAGTTTTATAGGGACGGATCTGCACGACGGCGGAATTCACCTTGGGCATCGGCATAAAGCATCCTGCAGGTACCGTGAAGAGCTTTTCCACTTCCCCGTAGTATTTCAGCACCGCCGTTATGGCACCGTAGTCGGAGCTGCCGGCGCTTGCGCAAAGTCTGCTCGCTACCTCGTTTTGTACCATTACGGTAATACTCTCAAAACGTATGCCCGACTCAAGAAGATACATAATTATCGGAGTTGTGATATAATAAGGCAGATTTGCGCACACGCATACCTTCTCCTCGTCGTATCCCTCGACAAGCGAGCGCAGATCGGTCTTTAAAACGTCGGCGTTTATTACTTCTTTGTTTTTAAACTCTCCAAGCGTCAAAGCAAGGATGGGAATGAGTCCTCTGTCTATCTCTACCGCTTTGACTATGGGGGCGCGCAGACACAACTCCTTGGTAAGACATCCGATTCCGGGGCCTATCTCTATAACGAGCTGTGTGCTATCGCTCACCGCAGAATCTGCTATGTTCTCGGGAACGTAGTTTTCAATAAGAAAGTTCTGTCCATATTCTTTGCGAAAACTTATGTTATGCGCTTCCATAAGCGTCTTTATGGTAGTAATATTGCACAAATTCATTTTTTTCTGCCTTTCTACTTGACAAAGCCGAGCAAAACAAGTATAATACTAATGTTGTAAGAACGCTGGTGTAGCACAGTCGGTAGTGCAGCTGATTCGTAATCAGCAGGTCGTGTGTTCGAGTCACATCACCAGCTCCATACGATATTTCCCATAAACAAGCGATATCCGCTTTGTTTATGGGATTTTTTCTTTTTATCTTTACTGGAGCGCCGCTCCGATAACCGTCGCAAACTGCGAATGCTCGGGTATGATAAAGTTGACGTTGAAAAGCTTTGACATCTCCAAAAACACTCTGTGACAGCTGTCAAAACGCGTCATATTTCCCGTAAGCACTATATCCGAGACGTTCTTGCCTCTTGCCGCAAACACCGCCATCATCGCGATAGTCTCAAAAACGGTATTGATAATACCCGCCGCAATATCCTCCTTTGCTGCAAGGTCGGAGACGTTTCCAAAGTTTGATGCGGTAAGCTCAGCCGACATATCGCTGAATCTGCCGGGGTTTGAAATATCCTTTATCTTGAGATCCACCTTGCCGATATCTCCCGCAAGCGCAAGCGTCTCGATGTGAGAGACGTTGTCCATACCGAGTAGCAGCTTCGAAAGTCCGACGAGAGTTCCCCCGCCGACACCCGTACCGCCGAGATATTCTGCTCGCTCGCCACACTTTGCATACACGATAGCCGTACCCGTACCCATACTAACGATGATGGCCTCGTCAAGTCCCGAGATGTAAAGTCCGCCCTTGCCGATGCTCTCAAACTCAGATACGTTTTCGCATTTGAGAGAATATATCGGTTTTGTCAGATACGAGCTTCCTACTCCCGTCACCTTGACACATTCGATATCGTCAAGTGAAAAATTGTTTTCGGTCAAGAATCTGCCGAAAGCTCCGTAAAGAGAGGTTATAGGATCTCCCGCTTTTACGAAAAGCGGGTTTACGAGCTTGCTTGTATTTCCGTCGTGCTTAAAGCCTACGATCTTGGTCGTGCTTCCGCCAACGTCGATTCCGATAATAGTACTTTTCATTATTATCCTCACAATAGTCTCATTATAATATTTAAATAGTATAACAAAAACGGCGCCGTGTCAATATTTCGCCTCGATTTTCCGTTCCTCAACGGCTCTCACGATAGCTCTCGCCGCCTCGGTTATAGACAAAGAAGTACAATCCACGATGACGTGGGCGTATTTCTCGTATAACGGTGCGCGCTCACGGTAGAGTCCCTCAAGGTCGCGAGCCTCACGGTACACAACACCCCTCGAGGTGCCGGTATCGCCTATATGCTCGCATACTGACTCAAGCGGTAAAGACAGATACACGACGGTGCCGATCTCAGAGAGATGCGCCATCGCATCATCTCCGTATATCGCACTGCCTCCCGTCGCTATAACGTGAGAATTGACGTTCAGGCTCGCGAGAGTCTCGTTCTCAAGACTGATAAATCCCTCGCATCCTACCTCGTCTATAAGCTGCCACAAGAGCTTGCCGTATTTATTCTGTATGACGAGGTCACAATCCACAAATCCGCATCCGAGCATCTTTGCAAGTACTACCCCCACGGTGCTCTTTCCGCATCCGGGCATACCTATGAGAATTATATTATTTTCCTTCATTGTTCAAAACCTGCTTTATAAAGCATCTCTTCGGTGATATTTACCTTTACCTCTTTTCCGAGAGGAAGCGAGTAGATGTACACCTCGTTTATGTCCTTTCCGAATATTCGCGTCAACGCCATCTTGTAATAGCATAACTGCTGAGCGTGACGGCGTGAGAGCTTCTCCTGCGCGAGAGCCTCGTTTGCTAGCTCCTGGGCAGTTAGATAATCCGTCTTGTAGTCAAACAGCACGACGTTATCTCCCTCAGCAAAAAATCCGTCGATAACTCCCTGCACGAGCATCTGCTCACCCTGAAGCTCACGCTTTTGCTCCTCGTCCTCGGCAAGCAACGACGCGTCGAGAAGCAGATTGAATCTGAATTCTCTCCACAGCTTGTCGGAATTGCACAGACGGGCAAAGAACGAGCTATCAAGGAATTTTTCAACGTCTTTGACGATTACGAGTTCAGCGCTCTTCTCATCAATAAAGCCTTCCCTGACGAGTGTCGCGAGCTCCTCTCGCACTCCCGTCTTTTTCATTCTCTCAAAGTTTGCAAACTGCATAACGAGGTGCGTTGCGGTTCCTTTTTGAGCTGAATCCGCCATCTGCGCACCTTCTCTTGCAAACTCGGGAGAAAGATCAAAACTTGAAGGATCAAAGCTGTCGCTCGCACCCTCGTCCTCGTCAAGAACTCCGGGATAGAGCCTGGAAACAGACATTTTTGCGCGTATATGTGTCATTGGTCTGTGAGGATACTCAAAGCCGAGATTGGCGTTAAGTATCTCGCGAGCCTTTCCTATCGTATCCTCGTCGAGAGCCCTCGACTCGAACGCTCCGCCATCCGTCTGCTTGTTATACGTCTTGCCGTTTTTATCCGATACGACTATCCTGCGAGAAAACTCCACGTCCATATTTGCTTTTGACGCCGCAAGCAGCACCGCCTCGGCGTGACTTTTCGTTCCGAAGACGCTTGACGGAGTAAAGCTGTCAGCACCCAGTGCCGCCTCAACCGTCATTTTTTCATAACTGCCGAATCTGCCGCTCGGCTGCATCGTAACTATGAGCTTTTCTCTTGCTCTTGTCAGTGCAACGTAGAGTACACGCATCTCCTCGTCTATCATCAGGCGTCTCTTGTGACGTGCGAGCGCCACTCTAAACGGCGTATTTACGAGTGCGAGTCCGTCGTCGGAGCGCAGCTTCATAGCTATTCCGAGCTTTTCGGAGAATAACAAAGACGGGGTAGTATCCTTTCGGTTATATTCTCTGTTAGTATCGCAAACGAAGCACACGGGAAACTCGAGTCCCTTTGAGGCGTGCATACTCATTATCTTGACGCAATCTCCCGAATAATCAACGCTGCTCTCGGGATAGAGCTTTTGCGTCATTACGTTGTCTATATAATCAATAAATGCATAAAGTCCCTTGTACGCGCCTGACTCAAAAGCACGGGCGTACTCAAAGATCATCATACAATTTTTCTTTGCCTTTACTCTCTCGTAGGACAGCTCGTACTTTGATACGGCTATCTTGACGATCGAGCACTCGTCGTAAAGAAGACGAATGAGCTTATCAACGGGCGTCTTTTTGGCAAGGGCTCGATATCTCTTATTCGACTCGATAAATCTTTTGCCCTTTTCAAAATCGTACTCGTCGCTATATCTGCACACAGAGTCGTAAAGCGAGAGTGCGTCGGGGTATTTTGCACGGATGAGCGTCAACTCGTCAAGCGTGAAAGAATATATTTCCGACAGCAGTACCGCCGCAAGATGTATATCTCGGTGCGGATTGTCAATGGAATTTAGCAAAGATAAGACGAGGCGCGTTTCGTTGTTGTCAAACGGGTCCTCTTTCGTACCCGTCATTACGGGCACTCCTCTCTTTTCAAGCTCCCTTTTATATTTATCCGCCTTTTTGAGCGAGCGCATAAGTATAGCTATATCCTTTGGGCGTATCCTGCTTCCGTCGTTGTTGGTGTGAGAATTGAGCATCTCCACTATCTCGTTTGCGACGTATTCTGCCTCTGGGTCTCCCCCGCCCGCGCCCTTTATCTCACTCTCGCATATCTCTATTCTTGCTTTGGTCTCGCAAGACGTATCCGTGTTCTTTGAAAACACGAGCGCGTCCTCGGCAAGATACTCAAACATTCCCGCACTCTCACCGAGAAGCACGGAGAAGATGTCGTTGACGAAATCAACTACCGTAGAATCGCAACGGAAGTTGTTTTGCATAAACAAGGCACCGTCCGTGTCGCCACTCTCCCGCTCGTATCTCGGATATGCATCGCGTCTGTTGACGAATATATCGGGACAAGCACCTCTGAACGAATAGATGGACTGTTTTACGTCGCCTACCATAAAGAGATTACTGCCGTTTGAAACCGCATAAAACAGCTTGTCCTGCACATCGTTTACGTCCTGATATTCGTCTATGTAGATCTCGTCGGTAAGCTCGGATATCTCGCGTGCGGCATCCGTGCGCTTGCCGTTTTCATCGTAAAGTATCTTGTACGCAAAATGCTCAAGGTCGGAATAGTCGAGTATCCCCGCCTCCCGTTTTTCCTTTTGAAATCTCGCTTCAAATTCATAAAGAAGCTCTGCCAGAGCCTCGGCAAGTCTCGCACTTTTCATTGCGGCTTGCGCTATCTGCTCGTCAGTATAGGCGTAGTCCTTGAGCTTGAGCGAGTTTATCCTTTTCTTCATTTCTATTCTTAGCGTATCCTTAACGAACTCACTGCACGGAGTTGCAAGATCCTTTTTCAGCGAAGAAAGCGTGGAAAAGCTCATTGATTCAAGGTACTCCTTGGTAGCCGCGTAGCCGTTTTCGGTTGCGTACAACAGTCCCTTGAACTCTAAGATATCATTGTCGAGAGCGGACAGATATGCGTGGCACGGATCTTCTCCTGACAGCACGCGAGAAACCGTGCTAAGACGCAGGATAAAGCTCTCTGCCGTTTCGATAATTTCTCTTTTGTAGATCTCTCCGTATTCGGTAGAGAAAAATTCCGCGGAAGATTCGTCTATATATCGTGACGCAGCTATTCTCAAAAGATCGATTCCCTGCGAATAGGAGCTGAGCATCTTGTAAACGTCCAAAAAGCGCTCGGATATCTCCTTTTCGTTTTTTGCGTCGGTGATGCTCTCTGCAAGAAGCGCAAAATCACGTGAGCGCTCGGAATATCCGTCGTCGTAAAAGTCGGCGACTACCTCCTCCATTATACGCCTTGCTCTTATCTCGTTCTCGGCAACGTCACCTATCCTGACGGACGAGCTGAGTCCGACATTGGCAGCGTTTCTCTTTATGATATCATAGCAAAAGCTGTGTATCGTGCTTATTCTCGCGCTCGGCAGCTTGATGAGCTGAAGCGCAAGATGCTCGTCGGAGGGGTCCTTCTCAAGTGCCGCAGAGACAGCCGCACGTATCTTTTCTTTAAGCTCGTTTGCGGCGTTTCTGGTGTAGGTAACTACGATCATACGAGAAATATCCGCACGGTCGTTCTTGTCCGTGAGACGTCGGATGATGCGCTCGGTAAGAGTAGCCGTCTTTCCCGAGCCTGCCGCTGCACATACGAGAATGTTTTTGTTTCTCGCTTCTATCGCTTCAAGCTGGGCGTCAGTCCATTTTACGTCTGCCATAGTTATCCTTCACCTCCGTCCTCGTCTTCTGTCTCGGCCGTAGTCACCTTGGTAATACGGCAAATATTTTTCATAGAGCAAAATCTGCAGTCAACGGCACCGTTATGTTCAAGCGGTACTGCGTCCACCTTTCCCGCACGCAGATCGTTTGCGGTCGATATTATAACGGCGCTGACGTCCTCATACATCCGACTAAAAGTATCAAGCGATACGAGCTTGTCAAGTGATGGCTTTGTGAGTTCTCCTCCGTCCTTGGCCTTGACCGGTATATAGTTTCCGGATAGAGACGGCTCCATTGCGGTGAGCACTCTCATATCGTTTAGCAAAACGCCGTTGCGCTTAAGTCCGAGCTTTGCCTGCTCCTTGACGGCTTCCGTTTCAAGAGGAGCGTCAAGCTCGCAATCTCCGACCTTTGCGGCGTAATAGAGTATACCCGCGGGCAGTATCTTCGTTTCCTTGTCTGCACCGAGCGTCTTTTTGAATTCTTCTCCCTTTTGCGCGCACATAGTGAAAAGATAAAGCAAGAGCTGAAGGTTCAGTCCGCTCTTTATATCGTCCATAGAGAAGGTCTTGGGGCCTGTCTTGTAGTCTACGACTCTAACGTAGAGCTCGTCTCCGTCTCTGAATACGTCCGCTCTGTCAAGAATACCGAAAATCGACAAAACGGATCCGTCCTCAAGTGTAAATTCAAGAGGAGACGGATGGGTAGGATCGCTTTTTGAAATGCTCAGCTCGTGCCCCGCAACGGTAAAGCGTGACTGTGCAAATTCGCTGCACAGATTTTCCGCCATGATCGAGACCGATCGTCTGATACGACCGAATAATCCCATAAGACGCGCACTCTGCATACTGTCCTCGGGACAAACTCGGGATATATAATCCGATATCGCATCGTCTATGCCCGCGTCCAGCTCACTCTCGGAAATGTCCGCCGAGAAAACGCCGTCGCGGCTCATTTTTTGCGTTAAGGTATCAAGAACGCTATGCACGAAATTACCTATATCGGAGGAATCAAAGCTGTATTTTCTGTTCTCGTCAAGCGCAAGTATGTATTTACAAAGATACGCGAAGTGACAACGCGTATAGCTCTCAAGGCGAGCCTGGGTAAGACCGAGCCTGTCCTTGAATATTTCACGCCTAGTCTCGAGTGAAAGCTCACTCTGAAGCTCGTACGGCGCAAGAGCCCTTGCGGCTATCACGTCCTCTGCCGCCGCTCTCCATACGACAGACTCTCCCGACAGGTCGGTTTCTGTAAGGAAGACCTCGTCGACTGACGACTCGTCAAACAGTCTTGTATCGTAGGAAACGAGAGACGCATCGGTCACTTTTTCTATTTTAAGCTGCTTCATAAGTGAGGCGACGCTCGAGGATATCTTTGCCGCTCCTCCGCTCGCGTCTCTTCTCGGATAGCTGATATATACGCTCTCGGACGCCGAGCAAACGGCACGGCAGAAATAGAACAATTCCTTTGAAACTTCAAGCTCCGTATCGTATTCGATGTTGAGTCCGACGACGGATAGCTTTTTTCTCTTCGGATAGTCGAAAAATCCGTTGTCTCTGACTGATATCGGGAAACTGCCGTCACAGGCACCGAGTATCAGGGTATGCGCTGCCTTTCCAACGCGCAGCATACTCGCGTTACCTACGGTAACGGCGTCGGACGATGTCGGGATAACGGACACAGTCTTGGTCTTCAGACACATTCTCAAAAGCACGTAAAACTCGTACGCGCTCACCTTTTCTTCACCAAGGATACGATAGAGAGAATCGAGTGCCTGACACAGACACTTGTATATTCCCTCACTCTCCTTTGCCCCTCTCACCTGGCGCATCTGTGCAAGTGCTCTTGCCTCTTCCTTGAGCTGTTCACTTACGCGAAGGCGCTCAAGATGCGCCCACAGAGCAGTACAAACGTCCGAGACGGTAGCGTCCTTTTTGTTTACGGAGGAGTAAAACTCCGTCATATCGTCGGTGAGCTTCTTTTTCACCGCGTTGACGCGAGCAAGCACCGCATCGTATTTTTCACTCTTGCGGTCGGTATATCCTGCGGGGCTTCTCGTAAAATCAACGCCGTCGCAGAAACGCTCTCCGCTTATCCTCCATGTATTTACGTACTTTTCAAAGATACCCGAGTCATCCTCACCGATACCGCACAGGTCTGTCTTGAGATATCCGATGACGTCCTCGCGTCTCCAACGGGAAAAGCAAATGGAAAGAGATGCGTAGACGAGCTTTATCAGGTGATGCGCCTCAGCCTTCGTTTCGGTTGAGAAAAAGCAAGGGATACCGTGCTTTTCAAACGCATGATCAAGAATGCCCGCATACTCCTCGGGCGAGCGCATTACTATCGCAATATCGGAAAAACGAGCACCCTCGCGCACCTTTTTCAGTATATAGGCGCACGCCGCCTCCGCTTCCTCGTAGGCGTCCGCACACTCGTAAACGCCGACGTGTGTGACCTCTCCCTCGTATGCCGCCGCATGCTTTTTACAAAGATCGGAGCAAAGATAGTTTATATCGGAAAATTCGCTTCTCCGACCGCCCTCGGCGTCACAACGCTCGACCGACACGCCCATCTCCGCCGCCAGTGAAACAAGTCGTCTTTCCGTTTCCTTCGCCTCGCGCGAGTAAGAATATTCCCCGCCGTTTCTGTCGTAGGGTATGGTGATGCTGACGCTGTCGCACTCGTCGATGAACATACCGATAAGGCGCATTTGGGACGCGGTAAAGCTACAGAAGCCGTCGATAAAAATATCGCACCCCGCAAAAAAGCGTCTGCCCTTGAGCTTTTCCGTCATTATGTCGAGGTCCTTTTCACCGTCTCTGAAATTTTCCTCCAGAGTTGACTCGTAAACGCCCAAAACAAGAGCAACGTCCGACAGCTCGTTTGAAAGAGGGTCGGAGGCAGGAAGCTTTTTCGACGCTCGCTCCAAATCGTCAGTCGTAATACCGTTTGCTCTCAAATGAGCAGAAAGAGATAAGAGCTTGTGTACTCTTCCCTCGTCGGTCGTATCAAACGGCTCGTTGAGCAATCCTCCGAGAGAGCAGAGCGCCTTGTACATGCAAAGAGCTTTTGCGGTGCCGTCGGCATAATTATAGCAAACACCGCCGAGCGCTCTGAACACCGAATCTGCAAGACGCGAAAAGTTCTGCACCTCAAATGCAAGACACGCCTCGCTGCCAACGATGCCGAGTGCCTCGCTCTCGGCTCTCACGGTATCCTGCTCGGGCACTATAAGATAGACGCTCTTTTCAGTTTTTGATTTTTTATCTACGAGTTTTTTTATATCGGAATAGACGCCCCTTGTCTTTCCGCTTCCAAAGGTTCCGTATATTAACCTGAGCATCCGTTCACTTCCTCTCCGAGTATTTTCAGATTTCTTGCCAGAGTCTCCTTGCCGCGCCACGAGAAAGCACGCGAGAAGAATTCCTCGTCGTTCATTTTATAGAGCGCGTCCAGGTCTATTTTTTCCATTCTCGACTCGTAAAAGAAATCGATGGGTGTAAATATACTGCCGCTGTTTATCGCGTTTTTCGTATAGGGACAGACGTTCTGGCATTTGTCGCATCCCCACGCCACACCGTGCTCTATGATCCGCTTCTTTTCCTCATCGTCAAGCTCTCCCTTTTTTTGAGTAAGAGAGGAAAGGCAGGCACTCACGTCAAGACCCGCAGGACATCCCCGCTTGCACGCTCCGCAACCGATACATCGCTCCGCCTCGCCCTCGCGGACGTCAAGACCGTATTCGCAAGCGGGCATATCCGATATTATCTCGCCGATAAACACGAACGACGAGTATTTTTCTGTTATGAGAAGGTGATTTTCACCTACGACGCCAAGTCCGCCAAGAGCCGCCGCGTAAACCTCGGAAATGGGGGAACGATCGGCAAATCCGTAAAAGGAATATCCCTTGAACGTATCGCGCAGCTTGGGTATCAGTCTGTCAAAAAGACGCTCAAAATAGAGATGATAATCTCGCGCACAAGCGTAGGCGGATATATTCTCCACCCGTCCCGAATAATACGGCACACATATCACAAGAGCCGAGCCCGTCTGTGCGTCAACTCCGCAACGCGAGAGAAGATACGGCTTTTGGATATTCAGCCTTGAGAGCTGTATCGGAGCAAAGTATTCGATTTTTTCTTCTAAAAACAGAGTCCTTATATCCATTACCGTCACCTCGTCTTTTTATTCTACTTTATTATAGCAGAAACAACTTTACTTTTCAACGGAAACGAAGAAAAAAGAGACCGTCTCTGACGTTGAAACGGTCTCTTCGTTTTATTCGTTTTATTCGTTTTATTTGTCGTTAGTTATATTTCCGCTTGCACCAAGCGAAATGCTCTCACCGAGATACTTTGGCCCGGGTCTAGTAAACTGCTTTATAAAATCATTGGTCCTTGCCAGCACCTCGCGTGCCTCGCGGTAATACGCTCCTCGGTATTGACGCACGTCAGCGCATATACCCATAGCGTCGATACCAACGTACTCGCAGATGTAAAGAGCTCTGTAAAGATGATATCTCTGTGTGACTACTACCGCCCTCTCAACTCCGAATACCTCACGAGCTCTGACGATGCTCTCGTAGGTGGAAAATCCCGCGTGATCCATAAAGACGTCCTCGTCGCAGACTCCGCACGAGACGGCGTACGCCTTCATGGCGTTTACCTCGTCGTAGCTCTCTCTGCCGTGGTCGCCCGTAACTATCATCTTTGTGTTGTCAGCTCTCATATAAAGATCTATTGCGGTATCCATTCTGTCACGGAGCATATCCGACAGCGTCCCGTCCTCGCGCACTCCCGCACCGAGCACGATGATACAATCGTAGTCCTCGGGGGCAATACTGACGTAGATATCGTCGGATGCACCGAGCACAGTAGCGATATTAGCTATCACGCACAGATTGAAGCATATTCCAAAGAATATAAACAACGCCAACATCACGCGCGAAACAATACGTCGCAGTCCCGATCTCTTTTTCTTTTCCTTGCCCATATTTTTCATCCTTTACAAAACGAGGATAATAGTTAAAGTCTTATTCTTTATCCGACTCGGTCTCAAGCTTGGTCACGGTGATATCAACTACGCGTCTGTTTTCTACTTTCGTTACCTTGATGTTATGCCCCTCGTATTCGAACTCGTCTCCCTCCTCGGGTATCTTGCAAAGCTGCTCGATAACCCAGCCGCCGACAGAAACCGATTTGGTCTCGTCGTCCGTATCAAGTCCGAGCCTGTCAAACATTTTGCCGAGCTGTGTAGAGCAAAGCACCGTGAGAGTACCGTCGTCATTTTCGACAAAGTCCTCAACTATCTCGTCTGCCTCGTCCCATATTTCACCGACAAGCTCCTCAAGCACGTCCTCGAGGGTAACTATACCTATCGTACCGCCGTACTCGTCGGTAACGACTGCCATATGCGTCTTATTCGATTGCATAAGCTTTAAAAGATCGTTTACAGGCATACTCTTGGCAACGAATACCGTGTTTTTAAGTATGTCGTCAACGTTGTAGCTTTCATCGTCCGAAAATTTAACGCGGCTGAAGTCTCTTATATGAATAAATCCGACGATATTATCTATTCCACCGTCGCAGACGGGGAGTCTGGAAAACTTTGAATCATCGAACACCTGCGCTATCTTGTCCTCGTCGTCATTGATATCAATGGCGATAATGTCAACGCGGGGAGTAAGTATATCCTCTGCCGTAAGATCGGAAAAATAGATGGCAGAACGAATAAGATCGCTCTCCTCTTCGTCTATTCCTCCACTGTCCTCAGCCTCGTCTACGATATTGAGCAGCTCATCTCCGGTAATCGCATCGTTCGATTCAAGCTTGAACATACGCGTGAGCATTTTCTTCCACAATCCGAAAAACCATACGAAAGGAAGAAAAGCGAAAGAAAGAAACTTCAAAAAAGGCGCCGAGAACATTGCAAACGCTTCAGGCTTTTCCTTTGCCAGACTCTTGGGCGTTATCTCTCCGAAAACGAGAACGACGATAGTCATAATTACCGTCGAAACGGTAGAACCCGTCGTCTGACTTCCCAAAATGTCAATAAAAAGCACCGTTGCAATAGACGTAGAAGCAATATTTACGATATTGTTTCCTATCAGCACCGTAGTAAGCAGCTTGTCAAAATTGTCAGCCATATCGTACACGAGTGCCGCACGCTTGTTTCCCTCTTCAGCCATCATCTTTACTCTTATCTTGTTGAGTGAAGAAAAAGCCGTCTCCGTAGCCGAAAAGAACGATGAAAATAGTATCAGGATAACTAAAATAATAACCTGACTCCAACTGTCCGAATCCAAAATAAATCCTCCGAATTTTTAAAAAAATGTATTTGACACAAGTCAAATCAAAGTGCATTATAACACAAAAGAACACAAAATGCAAGTGTTTTTACATTTTGTGTCCCTTTTTGCTTTTTAGTTTTTATTTAATTACCGCGGCGGGCGTTGTTGCCCTTCGCTTCTCTTTGGGGCTTGGGGGCGTTCGGATCCTTCATCGTCAAGGATATCCTCTTCTTTTGAGAATCAACACCCATTACCCATACCTTGACTATATCTCCGACCTTTACGACGTCAAGCGGGTGCTTTACGAATTTGTCGGAAAGCTGGGAAATATGAACGAGTCCGTCCTGATGCACTCCGAT
>JAZQXE010000043.1:0-4998 GCA_045632705.1 Eubacteriales bacterium
GGGATCGCTCTCACAGCCGTTTTGCTTTTTTCGGTGGGCGTGGCGTACTTTTTTTGCAAGCAGACTTGTTTTTGATCAAAAATGTTGCTTTTTACCTTCTTGTGTAGTATAATCACAATGTATAGGTATAATATCGTATAGAAGGCGCCGTCTCGTATGGCGCTCAATGATGATAAAGAAGGTTTTTATGGTCATTTCGGTTTGCATCGTTGCCTACAATGAAGAAAACAATCTCTCGGATATCCTCTCCGACGTTCTCGCTCAGACTTATCCGAAGAAAAACACCGAGCTTGTTCTCGTTGATAACGCTTCCGCGGACGCTACCTACGAGGTGCTCCGCCGATTCCGAGATGAGCATATCGGTGAGTATCTTGATATCAAGGTCGAAAAAAATACCGACTCCAATCTTCCGTCGGGACTGAACGTGGGACTCCGCGTCTATACGGGTGAGGTGTTTGTCAGAGTTGACGCGCACGCTTCGCTTGCTCCCGATTTTCTCGAGCGTGTATCCGTTTGTCTGGAAGGCTCGGACGAGTACGGCAGAGAGGACGTATGCGGAGGACAGAGGCCCGTTTACTGTATTCGCGATGACGGTATCGGTACGCTTCTCATTTCCGCCGAATCGTCAAAGTTCGGTGCGGGCGCAGCGAGCTACCGCGGGGAGCTTTCCCGCTCTTACGTCGACAGTATATTCCACGCGGCGTACAGGCGCGAGGTCATCGACAGGGTGGGAGAATTCAACTGTGAGCTTCGTCGCACGGAGGACAACGAATACAACTACCGTGTTCGCCGCGCGGGATACCGTATATGTTTTGATCCCGATATAAAGTCGAGCCAACAGGTAAGACCTACCTTTAAGAAGATGCTCAAACAAAAATATCAAAACGGATATTGGATAGGCTATACGCTCGGCGTTTGCCCCGGGTGCGTCGGTACGTTCCATCTCGTTCCGTTCGCATTCGTATCCGCTGCTGTCGTGACGACGCTGATGGCGGCGTTCGGTCTGTGGTGGTTCTCCGCTCTTATGTGGAGTGCGTATGCTCTGTGCAATATCCTGTTCAGCGTAAAGGCGGTGCTGGATACAAAGCGACCGCACGCCGCGTTGCTGTTGCTTCCGTTCGTTTTTCTTCTCATCCACGTCTTTTACGGAGTGGGTACTGCGCGCGGACTTTTGCGTCTTGCCTGCGGAAGAAAAAAGAGAACGTAACGATTGATAGGACGGATTTTTGAAAATGGAACTGAAGGAAAAATATTTTGACTTTTCTCCCGAGGAGCTGCGCCGCGCTCAGCTCAAGCAGCTTGAGATGTATCTTCATTTTAAGGACTTTTGCGAAAAGCACTCGCTTACTTTCTTCTTCTGCGGCGGATGCTGTATCGGAACGCTTCGTCACTCGGGATTTATCCCCTGGGACGACGACATTGACGTTTTTATGCCGAGAGCCGATTACGAGAAGCTCTGGGAGCTTTATAAGAGTGAGGGTGACGAGAGCCGATTTGAGCTTCTCAGAACGACTCCCGAGCGCTTCTGCGGAAATATCTTTATGACGATGGTCGATAAAGAGACCACCTGCGTAAAGCCATACCAGAAGCACCTTGATATCCCTCACGGATATCCGCTTGATATCCTGCCTCTTGACGCTTGTCCCGACGGTCTTCGGAGAAAGATACAAAAGGCGTATGCGCTCTGCTACTCGCTTTTCTGCGCTCAGGTGGTGCCGGAAAATCACGGAGGTGCCGTCAGCTTTGCCGCGAGGGTACTGCTCGGTATCTTCCGAGGAAAAAAGATACGCGCGGCGATATGGAAGCATTGTGAGCGCAAGATGACGAAATACAAGCTCGAGGATTGCACCAAGATAACGGAGCTGTGTTCGGGCCCGCATTATATGCAAAAGGAATATCCCAAAGAGGCGTTTGCCTCGGCGGTCTATAAGGATTTTGAAGGTATCAGCTCACCGATTCCCGTGGGCTACGATATTTATCTCCGCACGGCGTTCGGCGAGTATATGACTCTGCCGCCCAAGGAAAAGCAAAAACCGCATCACGATACGGTATTTTCCGATATCGACGCCCCGTGCGAGACGTACAGAGGAATACACTTTTTGACGGAGGAAAAGAAAAAATGATTTTTGCCGCTATACTTGCAGGTGGAGTAGGAAAGAGAATGCAGAACGGGGACTTGCCAAAGCAGTTTCTTATGCTCGGCAAAAAGCCGATAGTCGTACACACCGTAGAGGCGTTTTTATCAAACAGCAGAATAGACAAGCTCTATATAGGCGTACCCGGCGTATGGTGCGGATATACGGAAAATCTCATAGACAAATACGTCAGCTTCAGACGTGAGGACGTTATCGTCTGCGAGGGCGGCGAGGACAGAAACGGCACTATAATGAACATCATTGCCAATATCAAAAACGAGTTTGGCGCAGAGGGGCATTATATCGTTACTCACGATGCCGTAAGACCTTTCGTCAGTGCGAGAATAATAAACGATAATATTGACGCTGTCGTAAAGCACGGTGCCGTCGATACTGCCGTTTGTGCCGTTGATACGATAGTTGAGAGTGCGGACGGAAAGACGATCACCGCCATTCCCGAGAGAAGACTGATGTATCAGGGACAGACTCCGCAGTCTTTTTCTCTTGAGCTTATCGAGAAGCTCTACTCCGAGCTTGACGAGGGGCAGAAGCGTATACTTACCGACGCGTGCAAGATATGCGTCATAAAGGATACCCCCGTCTATATAGTCGAGGGAGACGTATTAAATATGAAGATCACAACGGCACCCGACTACAAGATAGCGCAGGCGCTGGTTGGAGGAATTATCAGTGATTAACCGAATTTACAGACTTACCGAGCCCAAGGTCTTTTCTCTCGATATAGAGGATATGGATATGGGAAACGGGGTGCTTCTCAAGCCGACCTATATGTCGGTGTGCCGTGCCGACCAAAGATACTATCTCGGACAGCGTTCGGTAGAGGTACTCAGAAAGAAACTGCCGATGGCGCTCATACACGAGGCGGCGGCGACGGTCATACACGATCCGTCGGGCGTTTTTTCTCGCGGTGAGCAGGTCGTGATGATACCAAACGTCCCTCCGAGAAATCCCTCCGAGGGAATATACGAGAACTATGCCGCGGGCAGTGCGTTCCTGTCAAGCGGAATCGACGGATTTTTGCGCGAATATATCACTATGCCCCACGACAGACTCGTCAGTGCGAACGGCATAAAGGGATATATCGCGTCTTCCGCGGAGCTGCTTAGCGTATGCGTTCACGCTTTCCGTCGTTTTGAGCTTCTCGCTCACGGTACGCGCAGACGTATCGGAGTATGGGGAGACGGTAGCGTAGCGTATTTCCTTTGCGTAGTTATCAAAAAGCTTATGCCTGAAGCAGAGATATGCGTTATCGGTAAGAGTCAGACCAAGCTTGCGTATTTCAGCTTCTGCGACGAGGTGTATGACGCCTCCGAGCTTACGGCTGACTTCTACGTCGACCACGCATTCGAGTGTTGCGGCGGAGAGGGAAGCTCGTTTGCGCTTGACGATATAATAAAATACATTATGCCGCAGGGATGCGTTCTTCTCATGGGAGTGTCCGAGAACAAGGTGCCCGTGCTTACGAGAATGGTGCTTGAAAAGGGACTTACCCTCGTTGGCTCGTCAAGAAGCGGCAGAGAGGATTTCGTCTGCGCGGCGGATATACTCGCTGATGCGCGCGCATCTCACAGGATAGAGAGAGTTACCGACTATTTCGGTGAGGTAAGAGGTACGAGTGACCTGCACAGAGCCTTTGACGCATCTTTGACGGGAGAGTTCAAGACCTCGTTCTATTTCAATATTTAAACAAACGGCGTCAGCATCGCAACAGGTCTCTGAGGCAGAGAGGATAGTAAAAAAGAACAATGAAAAACGGATATCATATAATAGACAGCCATTGCCACATATATCCCGAAAAGATAGCGGCAAGGGCAATTGCGGGGACGGACAACTTCTATTCGGTAGTTTCCTCCGAGCACGGAATGGGAAGAGAGCTTATCGAAAAGAGCGAGGAGTACGGCGTTGACAGATTCGTCGTTCAGTCGGTCGCTACTACCGCAAAGCAGGTAAGGAGCATAAACGAGTTTATTGCCGAGGAGGTAGAGAAGAGCGGCGGACGCTTTATAGGGCTTGGCACCCTCTATCCCGATACCCCCGATATTGCACAGGACTATCGTCATCTCAAGGAGCTGGGACTGCACGGAGTAAAGCTGCACCCCGATATACAGAACTTCAAGGTGGACGATTACAGGTGCCTGAAGATATACGAGCTGTGCGAGGCGGACGACACTCCGATACTTATGCATACGGGAGATAGCCGATACGACAATTCAAACCCCAACAGACTCTGTCCGATACTCGATAACTACAAGGGGCTGAGAATAATCGGAGCGCATCTCGGAGGTTACTCGATATGGGACGACGCCAGCGAAAAGCTCTGTCGTTACGACAATCTTTACGTTGATTGCTCATCCTCCTTTCCTTTTTTGACAAAGGAAAAGGCGAGAGAGCTGATACTGCGCTACGGAGAGGACAAGGTGATGTTTGGAACCGACTACCCCATGTGGTCGCCCAAAAAGGAGCTTGAAACGTTCTTCTCTCTCGGTTTTAGCGAGGAACAGAACAGAAAGATACTCTCGGAGAACGCAAAAAAGATATTCGGCTTTAACTGATCAACGATCAAAATGAGAAAAGCACACCGTATAAGTCGTACTGTTAAGGACAGTACAACACGACACAAAAACACCCGTAGTTTTCAAAAACTGTGGGTGTTTTTAATATTCTCTTTCTTTGTTAGTCAAGTTATGCTATAATACAACTAACCGATAAATAAGAATTTGTAGGTGTGTAATGGAACATAAATTGATAGAACTAACCAATGAGGACGAGGTTTGCCGAACATACGAAATTTACAAGGACTGTATGTTTATGCCTACCGAAGAAAAGTTTGATAAAAAAACAG
>JAZQXE010000044.1:0-4702 GCA_045632705.1 Eubacteriales bacterium
ACGACGAGTTTGATAAAGTCGCTGACTTCTTTGAGGACGAGCTCTTTGACGAAGTCGACTACGACGAAGGAAACGAATAATAACAAAATCTTCCTCTTGTCAAGAGGCGAATAATTTGCCGCCAACAGCATATAATTATAACAGAAGAACTCACCGAGTGAATGCGACGAGCACAAGGCTAAACGCTCTTTCGGGGAGTACTTCTCCCCATTCTGCTGCGGCAGAACATCTGCAAGAGCGGTGTTTGTGCGCTATATCGGCACAAAGCCCGTCGTCCCGAACTGACGGCGGTATGCACTGCCTGCTCTGTACGTGATAATGTGAGTATAAAACCCACAAGTTGTAAAACGGAGTCCGGATAAACTTCCCTTATGGGTATGCAGGCCTCCCCGTCATAGCGTATACGCTTTGGCGGGACGTTGGAAGCACAAAATAAGAGAGAGGACACCAACCTGCGCAAGCAGGGTTTACTATTCTTGCATTACACGGCAGTTGCGGGGTAAAACAATTAAAAGCGGCTTGTAAAAGCCTCTTTTTTTGATATTTTCTCGCTTAAACGCACTGTAATAAAAGGAGACAAAGATATGTCCGTATTTGACCTTTCAATGTTTGAAATGCACCCAAAAGCCGCCCCCGAATACACGGTGAGCGGAGATAAATGGCGCTTTACCGTGCTCACCGACAGGATGTTACGTCTTGAATATAGCGAGGACGGCTATTTTGAGGACAGAGCAACACGCCTTGCTTTCAACCGTGCTTTTGACACGCCCGAGTTTGAGTACTACGAACAGGACGGGCTTTTACACATAAAGACCAAGCACCTGCACCTGACCTACGACAAGCGTCCCTTCTCCGAGCTGGGATTGCAGATAACCGTCGATACGACAAAACCCTGGCTCTACGGTCAAACGCCGATGGCACTCCCCTCTACCGTCAAAACGCTTGACGGAGTAAACGGCTCGATACCTCTCGGGCGCAGCTTTCTCAACAGAAAAACGGGCATCGGCGTAATAGACGATTCAAAGACGCTCTGTATAAACGAGGACGGCTGGCCCGAGCCCTCACGCCAAGGACGTACCGACGTATATTTCTTCGGTTATCCCGGTGACTACGAGAGTGCCATACGCGATTTTTACAAGCTCAGCGCACCGATACCGCTCATTCCCCGTTATGCATTCGGTAACTGGTGGAGCCGCTATCACAAATATTCTGACGTTGAGTACGTAGAGCTGATGGACAAGTTTAAGGAAAAGGGACTCCCCTTCTCCGTTGCCGTCATAGATATGGACTGGCATATAACCCAGACGCCCGACCCCGTGCGCTTCGGCGGAGGATGGACGGGATATACCTGGAACGAGTCTCTCTTCCCCGATCACGTTGGATTTTTGGCGGCACTACACCAAAGAGGCCTCGCTACCTCACTCAATCTCCATCCGCGCGACGGTATCAGAGCGTACGAAGAGAGATACCCCGATATTGCAAGAGAGCTTGGCAAGGATATCGAAAAGGGAGATCAGATTGAATTTGACGTTTCAAGCAGAGAGTTTATGGACGCTTATTTCAAAACGGTACTCGATCCCATGGAGGACGAGGGCGTTGATTTCTGGTGGATAGACTGGCAACAATCGGGAGGCTCGAGAAAAGCAGGCTACGATCCGCTGTGGATGCTCAATCACTGCCACTACACCGACAACGCGAGAAACGGAAAGAGACCTCTGCTCTTCTCCAGATTTGCCGAGATAGGCTCACACAGATACCCTCTCGGTTTTTCGGGAGATACGCATATAACCTGGGAGAGCCTTGATTTCCAGCCGTATTTTACCTCTTGCGCTTCAAATATCGGCTTTTCCATGTGGAGCCACGATATCGGCGGTCACTACCACGGCGTACACGATCCCGAGCTATATACGAGATGGCTTCAGCTCGGCGTTTTCTCACCGATAAACCGCCTGCACTCTTCCCCGAGTCCTTTTATCTCAAAGGAACCGTGGAACTTCGGAGCGGAGGCGGAGAAAATAGCCGGAGAATTTCTGCGCCTGCGCCACAAGCTCATACCTTATATCTACACCGAACACACGAAGAACCATACCGACGGCATCCCGCTCATACGTCCGATGTATCATAAATATCCGCACTCTTCTGCTGCGTACGATATCAAAAACGAATATCTGTTCGGAAGTGAGCTGATCGTCTGCCCTGTCACGACCAAGCGCGACGCCGAGAGCCATCTCTCGAAAACGAAGGTTTGGCTGCCCGAAGGAAGCTGGATCGACTTTTTCTCGGGACACGTATATTCGGGTAATAGAATCATCGACGTATACAGAGATCTTGAAAGTATGCCCGTATTTGCAAAAGCGGGCGCTATAATTCCTCTCGCAGACGTGGCGGAAGGAGACAACTCTACGCAAAATCCGTCAAAGATCGCTCTGCGTGTATTCGGCGGAGACGACGGCGAATATACGCTCGTCGAGGACAACGACGCAATAGGTGAAAACAACGCTACGTCAAAAACGAGATTTGCCCTCTCCTACGGCACTATTACGAATCTCGAGATATGCTCTGCCGACGAGTGCGAGCATATCCCCTCGCTTCGCACTTACAGCGTCTGCTTTGAGGCGTTCACCGCTCCCGAGGCGGTAACCGTATCGGTCAAGGGCATCACCATTCCCCTTTCCTTTACCTACGATGAGAAGGCGAAAAGGATACTCTGTGCCCCCATATCCCTCGAAGCCGGCAGTTACGCTGTCATCACGGTGCTCTCGGGCGGAGTTTTACCCGAAAACGAGATATCCGACTGCGTCACAAAAGCTATAATGAACGGTGCGGGACTCGCAATAGAGGATAGCCGTTCGTTGCTTGCGATAACGCAAAAGCACACCTCTCTGCACTCCCGCGTAAGCGAGATCCTCTCACATAGCGGTAACGAGTATTTGAAGGGATATATTTGCGAGCTTCTCTGCGCAAAATAAAATAAAGCCGTAAAAAAATCGCAAAAACAAGCAATGTTTTTTCTAAAAAACTATATACAAATAAAAAAAATCGTGATAAAATAAACAATGGTTTTATTCAGTCAATTAAAAAGGGGTGCTTTTTATGAAAAAAACATATGAAGGAAAAACTAAAGACGTTTACGCTCTCGACAACGGAAACGTAATGCTCAAATTCAAGGACGACTGCACTGGAAAAGACGGCGTGTTCGATCCCGGTGAAAACAGCGTTGGTCTTACCATTGACGGAATCGGAAAGGCTAATCTCCAGACCTCCGTTTACTACTTTGAAATGCTCAAGGCAGCAGGAATCAAGACTCACTACGTCAGCGCAGATATCGACAACGCTACGATGGAAGTTCTCCCCGCAGAGTGCTTCGGCAAGGAGCTCGGCGGCGGCGGTCTTGAGGTAATATGCAGACTCGTAGCTACGGGTAGCTTTATCCGCAGATACGGAGAATATATCAAGGACGGTACGCGTCTTGACGGCGGTTACGTTGAGTGCACCTTCAAAAACGACGAAAAGGGCGACCCGCTCGTAACGGGCGAGGGACTCGTTGCTCTCAAGGTCATGACTCGTGAAATGTTTGAGAGCCTCAAGGAGCAGACGCTCAAGATCACCAACATCGTTGCAGAAGACCTTAAGACTATCGGACTTGACCTCTGGGATATCAAGTTTGAGTTCGGCTACAACAACGGAGAGGTCATACTCATCGACGAGATCGCAAGCGGAAATATGAGAGTTTACAAGGACGGCAAGATAGTAGATCCTATTGAGCTTACCAAACTCATCAACAACAGATAAAATATTTATCACAAAGCTCCTCGGCTTTATATGCCGAGGAGCTTTTCCGTTTTGTTCAACCACCGAAAAAAGCCGTACTGACAAGCGTAATTACATTAATTATGATTTTATCAAAAATGACTTGACAATTACGGCTCTGTGTTGTATAATAATCAAGCGAGTTTACGAGAAGGCCGCTCGCACAAGTACGGAGAAGTACTCAAGAGGCCGAAGAGGCGCCCCTGCTAAGGGTGTAGGTCGGACATAACCGGCGCGAGAGTTCAAATCTCTCCTTCTCCGCCAAAACAAAAAGGACACCAACGGGTGTCCTTTTTGTTTTGCTCGGGGTAGATTTGAACTCTGTCTGTGACGGTTATTTGGCGCGAGAGGTCCGAGCCCGACCGCCGCCGGGGGCGGAGGAAGGGAGCGCGAGGACGGACAAAACAAGGGGCAATACGAGGGTAGCCCCCTGCCCGAGTAGTGCGACTATGTTTTGGACCGTGCGACGGAACGCCGATGGCGTTCCTAGAGAATCTCTCCTTCTCCGCCAAAAAAGAACGAAGCAAATGCTTCGTTCTTTTTTTATCCAAGCCGCAGGCTTGGTATATCATCCGACGCAAGTCGGTATAGCATCAAGGGCGCGTTGCGCCCTTGTATCTCATCACGCGCCAGCGTGTATTTTCCTGCGGCTTTATGATATACAACACTTCGTGTTGATGATATGCAATTCCTGCGGAATTGATGATATACAAGGCTTGCGCCTTGATTTATTTACGAAAGTGTGATATAATACGTCTGTTGCCGAGAAATCGGCGAGAATATAGGGGTGTAGCTCAGTTGGTAGAGTACTGGTCTCCAAAACCATGGGTCGTGGGTTCGAGTCCTTCCGCCCCTGCCAAAAAATACGCATTCGCAAGAATGCGGAATTTTT
>JAZQXE010000045.1:0-5868 GCA_045632705.1 Eubacteriales bacterium
TCTCCGACCTTTACGACGTCAAGCGGGTGCTTTACGAATTTATCGGAAAGCTGGGAAATATGAACGAGTCCGTCCTGATGCACTCCGATATCCACGAACACGCCGAAGTCTATTACATTTCTGACAGTACCCGTCATCTCCATCCCTACGGTAAGGTCGTCCATTGACATTATCTCCTGCTTGAGCATAGGAGGGGGAAGCTCGTCTCTGGGGTCTCTGCCGGGACGGCTGAGCTCCTTTGCAATATCTCTGAGTGTAGGCTCACCGATTCCGAGCTTTGCGGAAAGCACCGCCGCTCCTATCTCGTCTACCTTTTCGCAGATGCCGGCAACTCCTCCCGCTCTGATATCCGACTCACTCATACCGCACTCAAGAAGAAGCGCTCTTGCTGCGGCGTAGCTCTCGGGGTGTACGCTGGTATTATCAAAGGGATCCTTGCTCTCCGCAACTCTCAAAAATCCCGCACACTGCTCAAACGCCTTTGGGCCGAGCTTCTGTACCTTTTTCAGCTGTGCTCTTGAGGTGAATATACCGTTTTCTTCACGGTAGGTAACTATGTTTTTAGCGAGCGTCGCGCCTATTCCCGAAACTCTCGAGAGCAGAGGTGCTGACGCCGTATTGAGATCTACTCCTACGGAGTTGACGCAATCCTCAACGACTCCGTCAAGAGCCTCGGAGAGTCTTGACTGGGGCATATCGTGCTGATACTGTCCGACGCCTATTGCCTTTGGATCTATCTTTACAAGCTCCGCGAGCGGATCCTGCAATCTTCTTGCAATAGATACCGCACTTCTTACGTTAACGTCAAAATCGGGGAATTCCTCAGCACCTATCTTTGACGCCGAATATACGGAGGCGCCCGACTCGCTGACTACCATATAGCTTATACCGCCGATCTCGGAAATGACCTCTGCACAGAACATCTCCGTCTCGTGCGACGCCGTTCCGTTTCCGATAGCAAACATCTCAACGCCGTATTTTTTACAAAGTGCAAATACTACCTTCTTTGCCGCCTCTACCTTTGAGAAGGGAGGAACGGGGTAAATAACGGAAGTCTCAAGCACCTTTCCCGTACCGTCGACTACTGCGAGCTTGCAACCCATTCTGTATCCGGGGTCAAAGCCGAGCGTTACTCTTCCCTTTACGGGAGGCTGCATCAAAAGCTGCTTTAAGTTCAGCGAGAAGACCTTGATAGCGGATTCACTTGCGTTCTCGGTGAGCGTGTTTCTTATCTCTCTCTCAACGGAGGGATAGATAAGGCGCTCGTAGGCGTCAGCAGCCGCTGCCTTGACCAGTTCCGTACAGGGTGAGCCTTCCTTTACGTGCAGCTCACCTATCATGGAAAGCGCCAGCTCAAGATCAAACTTGATACCGACCTTCAAAAATTCCTCGCGCTCACCGCGGTTTACCGCAAGCACGCGATGCGATGCAACCTTGCATACGGGCTCGGAAAATTCAGCGTAAGTCTCGTAAACGCCAAGCTCCTCCTTTGCGCCCTCCGCAGTTATGACCGCCTTTTTCATAAACGCCTCACGGAGCGCCTTTCTGAGCGCCGCGTCGTCGCTTATCAGCTCGGCAATAATGTCGGAAGCACCGGCAAGTGCGTCCTCTATCGTGCCGACCTCCTCGTTTAAGTACGACTCTGCCATCTTCTCGGGAAGATCGCAGTCCTTTGCCTGCTCGTATATAGCCATGGCGAGAGGCTCAAGCCCCTTTGCCTTTGCCACGCTCGCTCTGGTCTTTCTCTTGGGTCTGTACGGACGGTACAGATCGTCAAGTTCGGTCATGGTAGCCGCGTTATCGATCGCAATCTCAAGCTCGTCCGTCATCGCACCCTGCTCGGTTATCGTTGCCTTTATCTTTTCTCTGGTCGCCTCAAGATTTCTCAAATATTCAAGGCGCTCGGAAAGGGTACGAAGCACCTGGTCGTCAAGCGAGCCCGTTACTTCCTTTCTGTATCTCGCGATAAACGGAATGGTATTGCCCTCGTCTATCAGCTTGACCGCGCCCTCGACCTGCGTCAGCTTTATATTGAGTTCTTGTGCAAGAGTACTGTAAATATCCATAGATTTAAACCTCGTTTCAAAAACTGCATTTATTTTACCACACGGAGAGCAAAAAAGCAATAACGCAAGGTACGTTATTTTTATTTTGATACGATATCGACCTTGAAAAACGAAGAAAAAAGTTGTATAATGTATTTAATCAAAAGGAGTGCCCTATGAAATACATAAAACAATTTGCGATAGTAATAGCCGTATCCTTTACGGCAGAAATAATAAACTACGTAGTTCCCCTCCCGATACCGGCGAGCATCTGGGGACTTACGCTCATGCTCGTGCTGCTCATGACAAAGATAGTCAAGCTATCGGACGTAAAAGAATGTGCAAACTTCCTCGTGTCGCTGATGCAGATAATGTTCATACCCGCAGCCGTCGGACTTATCACGGCGGTAGACTCGCTCAAAAGCAGTGCCGTGGCAATTATCATAAGCATACTGCTTGTCACGCCGATAGTTTTCTTTGCAAGCGGAAAAACGACGCAGTTCTTCATCTCACGAGCTGAGAAAAAGAATACGAAGGGGGCGGATACAGATGAGTGAAATATACGAGTTCGTTTGTGATTCGGTATTTTTCGGTGCTTTTATCAGCGTTGGCGCATACGTCGTCGGAATGGCACTGCAAAAGAGATTCAAACTCGCGTTGTTCAATCCCCTTTTCATATCCATACTTGCCGTGATAGGCATACTGCTTATCTCCGGAGTCAGCTACGACACCTACAATGCGGGAGCAAAATATCTCTCTTACTTTCTCACTCCCGCCACGGTATGCCTTGCCATACCGCTCTACGAGCAGCTCGCTCTGTTAAAAAAGAACGCACTTGCCATAAGTCTCGGCATCCTATCGGGGATACTGACAAGCGGTGTATGTATACTTCTGCTCTCTCTCTCATTTTCGCTACCAAGGGAAATGTATATCACCCTGCTCCCCAAATCCATAACCAGCGCGATCGGTATGGAGCTGTCGGGGGAGCTCGGAGGCATTCCTTCTATCACGGTAGCCGTGATCATCCTCTCGGGTATCGTCGGTAATATGGCTGCCCCGTTTCTGTGCAGGATATTTTCTATCACCGATCCTGTCGCAAAGGGTATAGCGGTCGGCTCTTCCTCCCACGCGATAGGCACGGCAAAGGCTATCGAGATGGGTGAGATAGAAGGCGCGATGAGCGGACTCTCTGTCGCAGTATCGGGACTCGTCAGCGTTATCGCTATCAACCTGTTTGCCCTGATAGGATAAGCATGGGTCTTTGCGCTTGCATTATCCGAGACGCGATGCTATAATAAAAGCGTAAAAAATAAAAAATGAAAATAAAAAGAAAATAAATTTTAAAATAACAATACACTCGGAGGAAAAAATGAAATCAAACACGTTAAGCATCAAAAAAGCAGTCACACCGAAGCAAAAAACGCTCACCCTCGCAATATCTGTAGTTTGTGCCGTCGTTTTGCCCTGCATAGTTCATCTGATAGGCATGCTCGGCGGTACGGGCAAGGCTCTGGGCGAGATACTGCTGCCTATGCATCTTCCGATAATCGTCTGCGGTTTCACGGGTGGACCGATCGTCGGAGTTATCTGCGGTATCCTCTCTCCCATCATCAGCTACTCTCTTACCGCAATGCCCGCGGCAACCGTACTGCCGTATATGTGCATTGAGCTTGCAACTTACGGTCTTGTCGGTGGATATCTGTCAAAAACCAAACTTCCTTCTCTCGCAGGACTTGCAATAACGCTCGCAGCGGGACGTTTGGTCAGAATATTCTCTATGTATCTTTCCGTTGCCCTTTTCAGCGTCGGCGGTGTCAGCGTTGAGAAATACCTTGGATCTCTTCCCGCTTCCCTTGTCGGTATCGCTATACAGTTTCTCTTCGTAATACTCTTTATGCGCACGCAGAAGGATAACAAATGACGATACACCCGCTCACACTCAAAGCAAAAGAAATATTGGAAGCTGACGCACACACCTGCGTAGTCGTCGGAGAAGAGCTCTATGTCTCGGACAAGCGAGGGGTCGCTCCGCTCGTCGAGCTGTACGAGGGAGGTGCGGGCACGCGTGGTGCCTACGCCGCAGACAAGGTGGTGGGTGCCGGGGCTGCCTATATGTACGTTCTGTTGGGCGTTGCACAGATATGGGCGCAAGTCGTAAGTGACGCGGCGAGCGAGGTATTCACCCGATACGGCGTTGATTTTCATTACGAGCAAAGGGTACCTACGATAAGAAACCGAACGAACACGGGCACCTGTCCTATCGAGCAAGCAGTATCCGATGCAAAAGACGCCTCGGACGCCTATGATAAAATAAAAGTTAAGCTCACAGAGTTAGCTCTGCAAAAGAGGTAAAGATGATATACAGTAATTTTCGCGGTCTGTCCGTCTCGTCTCTGGGACTCGGATGTATGCGTTTGCCCACGATAGACTCAAAGGACTCGCAGATAGACGTTGAAAAAAGCAGGATCATGATAGACACCGCAATAAAAGCGGGCGTCAATTATTTCGATACCGCGTGGGGTTATCACGGCGGAAACAGCGAGTCGGTCGTAGGCGACATACTCTCCTCATACCCGAGAGACAGCTATTATCTCGCTTCAAAATTCCCGGGTTACGACCTCTCGAATATGGACAAGATAGCCGAGATATTCCCCGAGCAGCTCAAACGTTGCCGCGTTGAATATTTTGACTTTTATCTGTTTCACAACGTCTGCGAGATGAATATAGACTACTATCTCGATAAAAAATACGGAATACTCGACTATATACTCCGTCAAAAAGCTGAGGGAAGGATCCGCCACGTCGGCTTTTCCGTTCACGGAAACACAGAAACGACGAAAAGATTTCTTGACGCTTACGGCGAGCATATCGAGTTTTGTCAGATACAGTTAAACTACGTAGACCTGACCTATCAGGCGGCGGACGAAAAGCTCGCACTCTTGAAGGAATACAGCATACCCGTGTGGGTAATGGAGCCTCTGCGCGGAGGAAAGCTCGCTTCCCTCTCAAAAAAATATACGGATATGCTAAACGCTCTGCGCCCCTCGGCAAGTCCCGTTGAATGGGCGTTCAGATTTTTGCAGAGTATCGATGGCGTTTCCGTCGTTCTGTCGGGAATGTCAACGCTTGAGCAATTAGAGGACAACATCGCTATCTTTTCCGAGAAAAAGCCGCTTTGCGACGCCGAGTTGTCAGCTCTCTCGGAAATTGCAAAAGAGCTCAGCGAAAATATGCTCCCCTGCACGCAATGCAAATACTGCGTCGACCACTGTCCGCGGGAGCTGAATATACCGCGTCTGATCAAGGTGTACAGCGACTGTACCTTTACAGGCGGCAAGTTCACGCCTCCCGAGTATATGAAAAAGCTCCCAAAAGCGAGGCACCCGCGTTCCTGCATCGGTTGCAGGTCATGTGAGTCGGTCTGCCCGCAAAACATAAAGATCTCCGAGCATCTCGCTCGCCTCGCCGACCTGCTTGACGATATGTAAAAAACGAAAAGAGTTTGCAGAAAACTTCTCTGCAAACTCTTTTTTTCGTTATCTCTTGTCTATGTCCACGTAAGGAACGAAATCCTTTACGTTTATGTATGCGGGACGTATTATCTTTCCCGCCGTCTGTATCTCCTCTATTCTGTGTGCACTCCATCCTGCAATTCTCGCCATAGCAAAGATAGGGGTATAAAGCTCACGCGGAATGTCGAGCATATGATATATAAGTCCGGAGTAGAAGTCAACGTTCGTGCTTACTCCCTTATATACCTTTCTCTTTTCGTAGATCACGTCGGGAGCCATTGCGGCAACTCTCTGATAAAGATCAAAGTCTG
>JAZQXE010000046.1:0-15276 GCA_045632705.1 Eubacteriales bacterium
CTATATTGAGCACTCCGTCATTTACGAGGATCCCGTAGGCACTCGTGCTCGTCGTCTGAGTAACGTTACCGGTACCCTTGATAGTAAGTATAACGCCCGACTCTACGATAAATACCGTAGAAGGACAACTGACGGTGTAACCGCCGAGATCAAGTATGTATTCACCTGCCGAGAGCTTGAGCGGATCGGTCAGAGCGTAGTCGCGTTCAAGCACTACCTCACTTCCCGCACTCGCCTCGAGAAGCTGCTTGAGCGTCAGCTCCTTTTCCTCAAACTCTGCCGTGATGACCACGTTCTTGTTTGAGTTTGGCAGTACGAACGAAGTATTTTTTGCAGCCGTCAGATTGATCGAGCTGACGTTGCTGCTCCAGCGCAAGAACGTTCTTGCATTTTCTCCCTCTCCAACGTCAGCGCTGATGCTGATGCTGTCACCCGCCGAGAAGAAGAACGAGCTTACCTTCTTCGACGCTATATCTTCAGGGAGAGTGTTTATATATCCGTCCTTGACGGTAACGAGATACTCGTAATCGCGGTAAGCAAAGCCCTTGATGTAGGCGTCGTCCGACGCGCACTCAATATTCGCGCCTCCGCTCTTTGAATACGTAAAGGTAACGTCTCCCGTCTCGGCTTTGTACAAAACGAACGAATCTATCTCCTCGACCTTGTCGCTTATCGCAAATCTGTAAGCGCGGCCGCCCTCGATAGTCGCCGTGTATTTATATCCCGTCCTGCCGTTTTGCTGTTGATACTCCGCAAGAGTATAGTTTGCACCGGTATCGATAAAGTTAACGTAATAACCGCTATCGACATCCCCCTCACCCTCTGCACCTGCAAATACAAATGCGCAAGAGCACAGAACAAGCACCGTCAACGTCAAAACCGCAAAATAAAGAGTTCCTCTTTTCTTCATTTTTTAACCTCGTATTTCTCACTTTAGATCCTGAATACGACATCGCACACTTTCTCACGATATCGTATTATAATATTATACTACCTTATTTTTGATATGTCAATAAACACACAAAGAAAGCTATACTAAAAAAACGCCCCCGCTCCCCGTTTTTCGCAAGTTTTTACATTCTGTTTACAAAAGATACGAAAAAAAGAAACAGGGAGCCGCAAACACCTTGCAGCTCCCTCGGAATCAATCCACGATATATTTTTCTACCGCCTTCAAAACGTGCGCGCAGTCGTCGGAATCGACGTTCATTTTGATAGGCATACGAAGATCAAGGCTGAATATGCCCATGATAGATTTTGCATCTACGATGTATTTACCACTCGAGAGCGAAATGTCTTCTTTAAAGTCACATACCGACTCAACGAAATCCTGGACGGACTCTATAGTCGGAAGTTTTATATTTACGCTTGTCATAAAGTGATCAAAAACCTTTCTTCTTTTTTGTCGTACGCTATTATAACAGATAAAAAACGCTTTGTCAATACTCGCCGTTTTACTCCGAAATATGACGCTTTATCCTGCCGAGTTTCGCACAGGCGGCGTCGTATCCGTGCTTGTAATACGAGCGCAGAGCCGGAATATCCTTTTCAAACTTCGATATCGAGCGCTTTGGTCTTATAACTACGGCAACACCCTGCTCCTCGAGCCTGCCGAGATATTCCATACTTCTTTTGTAGTTGTCCATACGCTTCTCGCAGGCACGCCAGAAATTCGGATACTGCGGATACATACGTCTGATTATCCTCATATACTTTCCGTAGTCCTCGGCGTCCGTTCCGATGGGCTTGGTCAATACGACAACAAGCCGCTCGCACCCCATAGCGATCGCTCTGTCGCAGGGGATGGAATTACCGATCCCCCCGTCGAGATAGTGCTTTCCGTCTATTTCCACGGTTGAACAGAACATAGGAAGCGAGCAAGACGCCTCGACTATCTTCAGCAGTCGCTCGGCATCCCTCTCCTCCGAGAGATACTCGGCGCGTCCGCTCTCGCAACAGCAAACGACGAACTCCGTCTCTACCTTGTTTTCAAAATAGGCGTTGAGATCGAGCGGATGCTTGCCGTTTATATCAAACATTTTTTGCAAATTAAAAAATTTCTTCGATCTGACCAGCTCCATCGCTCCGAAATACGAGTCCTCCTTTGGCACGGCAATGACGTTGGCAGTCCTGCCGACCTGTCCCGCTCTGTATCCCGTGATGTTGCCTGCACCCGCGCTGACGCCTATCATATAATCAAATGAGACGCCCTCCATAAGAAAGCAATCGAGCACGCCCGAAGTAAAAATACCGCGCAGAGCTCCGCCCTCCAAAACCAATCCCGTTTTCATAAGATCACCCGATTCAATAATCCTTATTGTTTTTCAAAAAATCCTTAACGTAGGAAAAAGCCTCGCGCTCTCCCCTATCGGCAAGCACAGTGAGAAAATGCTCGATCAGATCCGAGGTCTCAGGATGCATACGGCGAGTCTTGAGCCCTCGTTTGAAATATTCGAGAGGTGCCGCGTCGTCGTATTTGTCCTTCATATAAATTTTGCTTGCCGCAACTCTGTCGCAAAACATCTCACCGACGAAGCGAAGCGGCATTTTGACCGGAGTCATCACCTTCGTAAGAGGACTGTAATCCTCCCAGTACTCAAAGTGATGTCTGTTTCTTCCCTTGTGATGTACCCACGCAATAGCGTATCCGAGCTCTGCCCGCGCGTCGTCGTTTGGGCTTCTGCTTCCGCTGTAATATTTTACCCCTTGAAAAAACTCAACGGGACTGTATTTTGAGAGGTCGTGAAAAAGCCCCTGCCAAAAGAGTCCTATCCTCGCGCAGTTCTTTATGACCTCGTGTCTGTGTTTTGTGATAGTAAAAAAGTGTCCGAAAAAATTTCTGATATATTTCATATTCGCCCTTTTCCGCACGCGGCAAGTCCGCATACTCGTTCTTATTCTCATAATACCACTCACAAAGTAAAAAGTCAACTTCAACAAGGCGAAGAAAACGCATCGCTATTTTTAATATTTTCACAAATTAAACTTTACAAAGCTGAATATCTGTGTTAAAATAAAACAAAATTGATCATCGATCCAATACTCGCGATCATTTTGATAAATCGAAAGGAAATCAACAAAATGAAAAAAAGATCTGTAAAACTCCTCAGCCTTTTGCTCAGTATGCTTATGATAAGCGGCGTTATGTCACTCGGTGCGCTCGTTTCAGCCGATAGCATAACCGTTCCCGAAGAGCCGAAGCTCATTTCAAACAAGGTAGTTTATTATGCAACCGCAAACACGGCGGACGACCCGAACTCGTCCTCAAAAAACACCGTCAGCTCAAGCGACAACAACGACGGTCTGACCGTTCTCACGCCCAAGGGAACCTACAACGGCACGGCTACCGCAGACGGTGCGTTTGACGTTCTCGGAGCTGCAGGCGGTACTATCGTCATCACAGGAAAATCTTTTATGGGTGCTGCGTACGTTTTTGAAACAGTCGCTCCCGTTCTCATAACGGCGATCGACCCCGAATCGGGATACGATTTCAGAGACTACAACGTATATGCTGACGAGGCTGCCGAAAATTACGGCAACGGTCAGCAGAACGGTGCATTCATTCTCAAATTCCCGCTCTCTATTGAGGGAGAGATCATCATCGACGACACCTATATGCTCTCAAGAGAAAACTCAACGAGCATTAGCGTAACGGCAGGCAGCAAGCTCGTTATTGGTGACGGCGTTGGTTTTTACGATATGTCAAAGAAGTACGGCGCCGCATCCGTAGCCCCCACTCTTGAGGTCAAAGAGGGAGGATACGCATATCTGCACGCGGTAGGATTTTCCGCTTACGTCGGCACGGGAACGATAGTTCTCGGAGACGAGCTGCTCAACAACCCCGAAGTCACTGCTTCCACCTTCGATGGATTTGCAGGAAATATAGTTGACAAGAACGGCAATACCGTATTCTCGATAGAGATCGACACTACCATTCCCGCAGAGCCCAAGCTCACCGCTTCCGCTGTCGGATACATTGCAAACGGCTCAACGAGCGGTCTTTGCACTTCCAGCGACACAAACGATGGACTCACCCCCCAGACCTCGAAGGCTTCCTGGCTCTCCACCGCTGAAAAAGGCGTTATCGGCATAGTAAAGGACGGCGGTACGATCGTTTCTACCGGCAAGGGCTACGTTTCACAGGACTACACGCTCCCCATGACTACCTCGCCCGTTCTCATCACAGCTAAGTACGGCTCGACCGATTACAGAAACGGCGAGATGTTCGCAGAAGGAAACGACAACGCTAACGGCACGCAGAGAGGAACTCTCCTGCTTGCTGACAAATATATAACCCTCTCCGTTGCAGGTCATTATATTCTTGACGATATCGACATTTACTCTCGATACAAGGACGGCGCCTCAACGATAGACGTAAGAAACAAGGGTATACTCGTTATCGGAGATGGCGCAGAGATCTACTCAATGGCAAAGGGTGAAAACGCATGGAAGAACAGCCTCGCGCCCGTGCTCAACGTTTCTCTTGGCGGTACCGCTTACCTGCACAACGGCGGATTCAGCGCTTACACGGGCGACGGTAACATCGTCGTAGACAAGGCGTTGATAAAGAGCGGTGAGCTGACCGAGGATATGTTTGCCGGCTTCAACGGAACGCTCGTTGACGAGGACGGAAACGCAGTCGACTTTTCAATAGCCGACGACGGAAATGACGACGAAAGCGGCTCAAACAACCCCGACACCGGTGACACGACGCTCGTTTTCGCAGCCCTTTCCTTTATCAGCTGCGTAACTCTCGCGGCAGTAGTCGTAATAAAGAAAAGAGCGTAACTCCCGCCCCGAGCACAAGCAACAAATGAGATAACGTCCGCGACGAAAATCACGTCGCGGACGTTTTTTTCTTCGTCGCATACGGCAATACGTGCAAAAACGGCAAAAGATTTGGCGTAATATTATTCGCAAACCTATTGACAAACGGAAACGGCGGTGCTATAATCTTTGTTTGGTACGGGTAAATAACTTTTATGCCCGTCTCCTTACCGGCACAGCCGGTCAAAGTCCATAGGGAGGTGTAAAAATGGAAAAGATAATGAATGCTTATGAAACACTGTTCGTTGTAGACCCCACCATCGGTGAGGAAGCAGTTAAGGCAACAGTGACGAAGTTCACGGATCTCATAGCAAAGAACGGAACTATCGAGAATGTTTCTGAGTGGGGCAAGCGCAGACTCGCATATCCCATAAACGATATTCCCGAAGGTTACTATGTACTCGTAAACTTCAAGAGTGGTGCAGACTTCATTGCAGAGCTTGAGCGTATCTACCGTATCGATGAGACCATTATGCGTGACATCGTTGTTAGAGACGAAGCTCCGAAGGCAGCAGCATCTGCAGAAGCAGTCGTAGCTGACGTAGCTGAAGCAGACCAGAGCGTTGACGCTGAGTAATCAGTGCAACCGAAAAAGGAGGTTACATTATGGCAAGTTTGAATAAGGTAATTCTCATAGGCAACCTTACAGCAGATCCTGAGCTGAAGCAGACCCCCAACGGAGTCAGCGTTTGCTCGTTCTCTATCGCTGTACAGCGCCGTTTCGCAAACAAGAGCGATGCACAGGCACAGACTGTCGACTTCATCAACATAGTTGCATGGCGTCAGCAGGCTGAGTTCATCTGCCGTTTCTTCAAGAAAGGCAGACCGATCTGTATCGTAGGCGCTATCCAGTCGAGAAGCTGGACTGCAACTGACGGTTCCAAGAGATACGCAACAGAGGTCGTGGTTGATGAGGCAAGCTTTGTTGATTCAAAGCCCGATGGCGCATCACAGTCGGCACAGTCCCAGTATGTACCCGATTCTTACGGCGCGCCCTCATTTGACGGTGGCGCATCTGCATCAAAGTTTGAAGAAGCAGGAGACGACGATAGCCTGCCCTTCTAAAACAAAACCAAATCTAACAGGAGGTTTCATAAGATGGATAACAGAAACGAAAGACCCGAGGGTCAGCGTCAGTTCCGTCAGAACAACAACCGCAGAAGAAAGAAAGTCTGCATGTTCTGCCAGGAAAAGGCGACTTATATCGATTATAAAGATACCGCAAAGCTCAGAAAGTTTATAAGCGAAAGAGCAAAGATCCTTCCCAGAAGAATCAGCGGTACTTGCGCAATGCATCAGAGACAGCTTACTCAGGCTATCAAGCGTGCGCGTCAGGTTGCTCTTCTTCCCTACATCAGCGACTGATAAAAGAAGATAACAAAAGAAAAAAGAGTCTTGTTTGTATAAACAAGACTCTTTTTGCGTTATTGAGAGAAAAAGAACGCATATATTGAAAAGAGAGAGTATCACTACTCTCTCTTTTCAATATACATTGTTCATTAATATAAATTAACCATTATACAACGTTCCGTCGGTGCATTGGACTGTGTAATTCCAGGTAGAACTGTTCCATGTATTTCCTTTCCATATATTCTTCCACTGTGATTTTGTGCCTTTGTATTGTATCGTTGTAAGGTTATCACAAAAAGAAAATGACGAGAAACCAAATTTGGTCACCGATACAGGAATAGTAACAGTGGTAAGATTAACACAACCATCAAAAGCACAATCGTCAATAGTCGTAACAGAATCGGCTATAGTAAGACTTGTAATACTGGTACATCCATAAAACGTAGCATATCCAACTTCGGAAATGGTTACAGTTTTAACAAGGATACCATTTACATACAAAGCAGCTTCGTTGCTCAATGGATTGGCGTAAATATTATCAAAATCTATCTTGCACCACGTTTTAATGCTAGACACATCAACTTTTTTCAATGAAGGACATTTATAAAACGCATCTTCTTCAATACTTGTAACAGAGCTTCCGACAGTAACTTTTTCAAGCTTTGCGCAATATTGAAATGCATTTTTTCCAATACTCGCTACAGAATCAGGAATAACAATACTCGTAAGACTTGAACAATAGGCAAACGTATACATACCAATATCTGTTACAGCTTTAGGTATAGTTATACTCGTAATACTACCGCAAGATGAAAAAGCAAACATTCCGATACTATTAACAGAACTTGGAATTGATATGTCTTTTAATTTGCTACAACCTTGAAATGCACCAAATTCAATACTCGTTAACCCATCGGGCAAAGTAACACTCGTTATATTTTTACAATTAGAAAATGCTTCTCCTCCAATACTTATTACTCCAGTTGGAATCACCACACTGATAACACTGTTGACTCCGCTGAATGCATAATCTCCAATTTTTGTTACTGTAGAAGGGATAACTAAAGTCTCAACAATCGTACCATTAACATATAGATCTGCTTTTTCACAAAAAGGGGTAGACCATTGGTTATAAAAATCAATATTACACAAAATTTCAACGTCTGAAACGTCTACTCTCTTAAGGGAAGTACATTCATAAAATGCCGCTTGATCAATGAAGCCAACAGATGCCGGTATGGTGATACTCGTTATACTTGTGCACTCTCTAAATGCATGTTTTCCTATATTAACAATAGAATCACAAAGATCCACGCTTGTAAGTTTTTTGCACTCTTCAAATGCACTTTCACCAACACTAACAACCGAGTTTGACAATTTCACTTTGGCAAGTCTTGTACATTTTGCAAACGCATAATTACCTATAGTCTTAACGGTGCTCGAAACAGTTACGCCGGTAATAAGTGAATTTTGGTAAAAAGCGTAATTATTTATTGCCGTTACTTGATATCCCGCAATATATCCCGGGATGTACAGATCCATATCGGTACAAGACCCAATACCAGTTATTGTACAAGTCGTTTTGTCTTCATTAATTTTGTAAGAAAGTCCAACAGAGCCTGTTGCAGGAATTATTTCTTCTTTCAATACGTCCTTGCAAACAGAGCATGCGATGTGTTTTGACCCATCTGTTTTTACCGTTGCTTCTTTATCTACTATCCATTCACCCTCAGTATGACCTGTAGCACTAATGCTTTGAGTTTCTTTGTTTCCGCATGAACAAACACGCTGTTTCTGTCCTTCTTTCGTACATGTAGCATCCTTGGTTACAGTCCAATCATCATAAAGATGAGTGTGATCAGTTTTCACAGAATTATCTTCTGTAACGTTTGTCGGTGTTTGAGATACGTCAGATTCTACGCACGAAGTGCATAAAAGGGAGCTCATAAGAACAAATACTAACGAAATCAATACGAGTTTTGCGGTTTTCATTTAAATGTTTCCTTTCAATCAAAATTCTTTCTAAAAATGTCCAAAGAATCCACAAAATGTGAACAAAAAGGGTAGACTCCCCCCTTTAAAATTCTTCGTTTTATTAAAAATAGTTTGGCAATATCATTATAACACAAGCGTTACGTTTATTTCAAGTATTTTCTATTTTTTAAACATAGCTTATCCAAACGCGAAAAATATTACTATTTATCTATACACCTTACTTTTTGGGTATAATATATATCTTTTTGCTTTGTTTTGTATAAAAATAACTGATATAATATAGAAGTAATATTTAATATCTTCAGGAGGATATTTAAAACATGTTAGCACAGTGGACAAAAGAACAGGCATGGGAGTGGTATAACAAGCAACCGTGGATACGCGGATTTAACGGTTATCCCTCAAATTGTGTAAACCGCATAGCTATGTGGCAGGAGTACAAGCACGCAGAGGTAATGGAGCAGATCAGATACGAGTTCGACCTCGCGCGCAAGACCAAGCTCAACGCCGTCAGAGCTATTATCCAGTTCGAGGTTTGGCTCTACGAGCACGATAGCTTTATGGCTAATCTCGAAGAATATATCGCAGCAGCAGACGAATATGGCCTTAAGGTAATGCTCACCATCGGTAACGACTGTACCGTACCGAAGGAGCTCTTTATCCCTGCTAAATTCGGCGAACAGAACGTTGACTGGGGTTACCACAGCGGTATCTTCCGCGGTCCTCACGCAGGTGGCTACACCGATCACGGTTATATGCTCCCCGACGAGCCCGATATGCAGCCCAAGTTCTTTGAAATGGTAGACGAGCTCGCTGCCAAGTATGCAAAGGACGAGCGTCTGCAGATCTGGGACGTATGGAATGAGATCTCCAACGGCAGAAGAGGCGACCTTTCCGTTCCTATGATGGAAAAGTGCTTTGAGATCATCCGTTCACACGATCCTATACAGCCCCTCACGGCTGACGTATGGGCGTACAACGGCGTAACTCTCGAGCCCTCCACTCCCGCACAGCAGAGAGCTCTTGAGCTTTCCGATATCATTACGTTCCACTACTACGGTAGCTTCCAGACCATGGTACGCCTCATTGAAAAGCTCAAAGAGGACTGGGGCAGACCCGTTATCAACAACGAGTGGCTCAACCGTATCACGCACAACAACGTAGACGAGATATTCCCCCTCTTCTATCTCGAAGAGGTCGGCTCTTACCACTGGGGACTCATTCAGGGCTTCTCCCAGACATACGAGCCTTGGGGTGTATACAACAAGGAGATCGAAGATCCCAACTACGCAGGCCCGCACGATCTGACCAAGTTCCAGCATGACCTCTACCGCTTCAACGGCAGACCTTACATAGCAAAGGAAATTCAGATCATTCAGCAGTTTGCTGACCTTGCTGATGCTCGTTTTGAGAAGAAGAACAACAAATAATCCTACATAAAAAAGCAGGAGCTGTAAAACACAGAGTTTTACAGCTCCTTTTATTTTCGCTTTTATTCCTTTCCGCTCCGAAGCATCACATTCCGCGGCTCTTTCTGTATTCGCTCGGCGTCATACCGACGGTTTCCTTGAAAACGCGATTAAAAGTATTGATAGACGAAAATCCCGAGTCGAGCGCTATCTCGGATATCGAGTCGTGCGTGGTGGTGAGCAGCTTTTTAGCGTGGTCAGTCCTGTATGTTGACAAAAAAGTACGGAAGTTCATATTCGTCAGCTCGTGCAGCTCGCTTGACAGGTACTTTTCGTGATAGCCGAGAGCTCTCGCCATATCAGAGAGCGTAAAGTCGTTTTTGTAGTTTGCGGATATGTAATTTATCGCGCGGTTATAGAGCGACTTTGAGTCGCCTCGTTTGTATACAAATTCCACCTTTTTGATAAGATTAGCAAACAGGAGATTGAGTACTCCCGTTATCGCAACGGCGTTGTCGCAGTCCTCAGTCTGCATCAGCTCCAGGATATACTTCATATTCTCGTCAGTTTTTATGATCGATGGTCTCGGCACACAATTGGAGTAAGTTCTGAAAAACGAATGAAGGTAGTCGTTTGAAAAAACAAAGCACCATACGTTGCACATAGTACGGCTCGTATATTCGTGCGATTGATTCGGGAATATAAAGACGATATGGCCCGCTGGCACGCTCACCGTCTCCCCGTCGAGAGTCATCGTCATACATCCTTCCTCTACGTAGAGCAGCTCACTGTACTCGTGTATATGAAGTGCCACCGCATAGCCGTTTTTGTAATTCCCGCGACGAAACGAGTAGCTTTTTCCTATATTTTCATTTTGATATCTAAGCAAAAAGATCACCTTACCATCTTACTTTTTGGTGATATTATATCCTCTTTTTGCTTTATAGTCAAGTATTTTGTTTGATATAATCAACACAAGATAAAAATATTTATCCGAAAGGTGATGATCTTTTATGTCTAAACAATGGACCAAAGAACAAGCGTGGGAATGGTATAATAATCAGCCTTGGATACGCGGATTTTGCGGACTTCCCGCCAACTGTGTAAACTACGTTGCTATATGGCAAAAATATAAGCACGAGGAAGTAATGAAGCAGGTTGACTACGAGTTTGAACTTGCTAAAAAAACGGGACTCAATGCCGTTCGCTGTTTTCTCATCAACTTCGAAGTATGTCTCTACGAGCACGACAGCTTTATGGCTAATCTCGAGGAATATATAACACTCGCCGACAAGCACGGCATAAAAGTAATGCTCAATATCGGTAACGACTGCACAGTACCGAAGCAAAGATATTCCGTAACTCTCGGAGAGCAGCATATAGACTGGGGATATCACGGCGGTGTGAGCTATGGGCCTTTCGTTGGATTTGACACTCACGGATATATGATACAGGACGAGCCCGAGATACGCGAAAAGTTCTATGAAATGGTGGACGAGCTCGCGGCAAAATATGCAAAGGACGACCGTATACAGATATGGGACGTATGGAACGAGATATCCAACAGTAACAGAGGCGACCTTTCCGTACCTATGATGGAAAAGTGCTTTGAGATCATCCGTTCACACGATCCCATCCAGCCGCTGACCGCTGACGTGTTCGCGTACGACCCTGTAACGCTCGAGCCCTCAACGCCCGCACAGAGACGCGCACTTGAGCTCTCGGACGTTATCACCTTCCACCATTACGGCAGTTTTCAGAATATGGTACGCCTCGTTGAAAAGCTCAAAGAGGACTGGGGCAGACCCGTTATCAACAACGAGTGGCTCAACCGTATAGAGCATAACAACGTAGACGAGATCTTCCCTCTCTTTTACCTTGAAAAAGTCGGCTCATACCACTGGGGACTCATTCAGGGATTTTCTCAGACGTACGAGCCCTGGCCCGGATATAACAGGTACATTGAAGACCCAAACTACGCCGGTTCTCTTGACCTGACAAAGTTCCAGCACGACCTCTACCGCTTCAACGGCAAACCCTATATCGCAAAGGAAGTAGAGATAATAAAGCAATTCTCTGCCCTTGCCGACAAGCGATACGAAAAGGAAATGGCAAACAAAAAAGAAAGTAAATAAGCATCAAAAAGCTCCCGCAAACCGTCAGTTTGCGGGAGCTTTTTCAGTTATCGGTTCAATATCAGCTCCGCGATCTTTCTCGTAGAGTCAGCGTCGAAATTTTCCGACAGCTTTTCCCTCATCTTTTCAAGCCGCACAGAGTCGGAAAGAAGCCTGAACGTATCGGTTGCCAGCGCACCGTTACTTTTTGAAAAAAAGGCGTACCCGTTGTTCAAAAAGAAATTGAGATTGTGCGTCTCGCATCCCGCAACGGCATCAACGATAAGCATCGGCAGTCCCGCACAAGCAGACTCGGTCGAGCTGAGTCCTCCGGGCTTTGTTACGTAGATATCCGACGCTGCCATATACGTCGGCATATCGGAGGTGAAAGCAAGTATGCGGACGTTTTCCTTCTTGCCGAATTTTTTATATAGTCCACTGTACAGACGCTTGTTTCTTCCGCATACTACAACGAGCGTCGTACTTGCGGTGAGCTTGTCAACCAGCTTGGGAGTTATCTTTTTCACGGGTCCACAGCCCATGCTGCCGCACATCAAAAGTATCACACCGTTGTCACGCGGTATGCCGAGCGCGTCGCGCGCCTCCTCTTTTTTGGGTAGGTGCGCGTATCTGTGGGATATCGGAATGCCAAGGCAGGTTATCTTCTCCTCGGGCACACCCTTGGTTATAAAGTCGTGCGCAACGTCCTCGTGTGCAATAACGTAGGCGTCAAGCTTGCTCTCTCCTACTCCGGGAGAGCTGGTATAATCGGTAGCAACGAAATACGTCTTTACGTTGAGTGCGGGAAACGACTTGAGGGTAGACGTCAGCATCTGCGCGGCAAACGGATGCACGCACACGACGCGCTCGTATCCGCCCGCCTTTATAGCGTTATACAAACGCTTTTTTCCAAACGAAAGCACCCAATATATGAAGCTGCTGCTACTGCTCTCTTCTTTTTTTGCGAGCTTCTCCGCTCCGTTATATACGAGATGAAACAGCCACGGCATATATCTGTATAAAAACACGTGACCGCCCGCCACGATCTTTGATACGAAGCGTGAAACGTAAGACAAACTATCCGTTATATCGCACTCGTTGCCGCTTATCTCAAAATAATGCTTGAGTGCTTTTGCCGCGGAATTGTGTCCCTCGCCCGTATTGGCGGACAAAATCAAAATCTTCATTATATTTTCCTTTACTTTGTCGGAGCGGCAAATTTCAACGCGCCTGAATTCACCTCGACGTGCACGTCGTTCATTCTGCGCAATTCTCCGTCCAGACAAACTATCATATTTTCATCCGACTTTACATCTATGCTTTTTGCTCTCTTATAGCGAACTATCTTTTTGAATTTAGGACTGTCAAGATGCGTTCCTTCTTTATAATAGTTGATGAGTTTTACGAAGCTCAACCTCGATATCGGCTTCACCGCGCAGACCTCAAGCATTCCGTCGTCAACGGAGGCTCTCGGTGCGCACTGGTATCCTCCTCCGACGTATCTGCCGTTTGCCACGGTACACAACAGATATTTTCCGTCGATGATAGTTTCGCCGTCAGCGATGATAGTAGCCTTGTTCTTCATAGCGAACAAAAGCGCCTTGACGATTCCCGTCGTATAGGCGTTTTTGCCTCCGATGAACTTTTTGTGGCGCACGTCGTGCATCGTACCCGCCACGTAGCTCTCAAAACCAAAGTTGCAGACGTTGATGCACATCTCGCCGTTTACACTGATGACGTCGATCGGATGCGCCTCTGCGGCAAAGAGTGCCGCAATATCGAAAAACCTCTCGGCGCCTCCGTAATATTTCACAAAATCGTTTCCCGAGCCAAGCGGAACACAGCTGATCTCGGCGTTTTCTTGTCCGATTGCACCCGCTGCGACCTCTTTGAGCGTTCCGTCTCCTCCGCAAGCGTAAAAGCGTACGCGCTCACCCTCGTGCTGCTCGCAGTATTCACGTACGAATCGCGTAGCGTCGTGCGGCTCGGTAGTACAGTATATCTCATACTCTCCTTCTACCCCCGAGAGAAGCTCCTTGAGTTTAGCCAACGCGCTTTTATTACCAGCGAACGTATTAACAACGAAAACATGTTTCATTTACGTCTCTCCATCTAAAAAAGTTTTTATGACAGCGGTGTTATTATACCGTGCACGACGAATCTCGCATCGTCATAAACGAACGTGCAGGTGGTCAGCGTCACTACTCTGTCCGCGACCGTCGGCACGACCTCGCACTTTATCTGTGAATTTTCAACTATGGTATCAAGCCACTCTGCGTAGTCCTCTTCTCCCTCAAAGTCTATCTTCCAGGAATCAGAGGTTGCCGAGATCGTATATGCCGAAAAGATCTCGATGATACAGGGACTGCCGTCCTCGGTGACGTATATCATATATTTGTGCTTGTCGTAGTAGCTTTGCTTTGCATATTTTTTGAGAAGAGCAAACATCTCGCCCGACTTCATATTATGACCGTAAAAGAGTGTGTTGTAGTTGTCCGCTTCAAGATCAAGGCGGTAGTCAACGAAGAGACACCCGTTGATATTTTCCTTGCCGTAGAAGGTATGATCGAGATAGTAGTCGTTATCCTCTCCCTGCGCTACGGGGTAGTTCAGTATCGTACCGTCAAGGTAGAGCCAACCGACAAAGTCGGAGTTTTTCTGTTTGAGCTTTTCTACGTTGACCTTTGGTATAACGATGACGTTGTTCTCGGGTTTGGGCGCCTCTGTCTGCGCTTCGGTTGCCGCCTGCGTATCGGAATCGGGAGTATCGGTCACGCCGTCCTCCCCCGAGCTTGCAGACGAGTCCTCCGTATCGGTCGGCGAGGTATCGGTCGAGGCGGGCGGCGTCTTGTCTCTTACGGGAAATGCGACGGTGTAATAATCTCCGACGTAGCTGTCCGCTATCTCGTTATATTCAGCCGCGCCCTCGCTGTACTCGGTAGAAATGCTGATTATTTTGTAAGCGCTGAACGCCATCACCGCGCACAAAATACACACGACGATAACGTAGATGGGCGAAACCTTGTTTTTCTTCTTTTTCTGCTGACCGTTTTCCGTCACGACTCACCCTCCTCTCACTATATTTGATATTTTATCAATATATTATACAACATAGTACACGATATGTCAATAAAACAAAAAACTCTGCAAAACACGGCGGTGCCGTTAATTTGCAGAGCTTTTAGTCATTTTTGTCCTCGAAAAACGAAGACCATTGCGCAAAGTGCCCCTGCAAGCAACAAGAGGCATAACGGATACGCGCCGACACCTACCGTGTCCGCTATCACGCCAAAAACGGGAGGCGCAAAGGTAGAGCCGATATACGCGCTTGCCATTTCAACGCCGACAAGCGCCTGCGAATTTTCTTCTCCAAACACAGGGGGAGTCTGATGAATGATACACGGATAAACGGGAGCGGAGCCGACACCCATAATAACGATGCCGATCACCGTTGGGAGGGTGCTTTTGATAGGTAAAAACAGAAGCAACACGCCGCCGCAAATACCGATAGCGCCCGCACAGATCATATTTTTATCTCCTACCCTCTCGGATATGACACCCGACAAAAATCTGCCGACGGT
>JAZQXE010000047.1:0-6073 GCA_045632705.1 Eubacteriales bacterium
ATATGCTGTATGAAAAGAGCGAAGATGTTTTACGAGGATTGTATAAATCTGCTTCTTTTGTTGTACAGGCAATTGTTTTTAAAAAAACAGGAAACTATATCATCCATCAAAAGGATTTGCTCCAAGTTGTATCTTTCGATGTACGAGTCATTGTGGAAACCTTTTTGAATTTGAAAAATGGCGGAACAGTAGAGTTTGATTTGATGTCTGAAACATTGTTCGCTTGGTCAAAGAAATGGATCGCCGAAAAGAATTAAACAAATTCCAATTTATAGAACAGCACAAGCAAACCCCGACAGACCTAAAAATCTGTCGGGGTTATCTCTTTGTTTTCTGCGATTCAATTTTTGCTGTTAGTGATTTCTCCGATAAGGACATCACCATTTCGTTCTTGCTCTTTTTTCGTGCTTAAATATTACTTTGCCTTTTCTACGTGATAGTCGTATATCTTATACGACCACAAGCTCTGCGAGCCCGTTACGGATACTGTGTAGTAAACGGTAATATAGCCGTTTGGCAAATGTCCGTAAACGTCGCGCAAGATACCCGTATTGTGATTTCTCGCAAATCCCGTAGCGCTCTCTCCGACGGTCGAAACGTAACGCCAGGTAAAGCTCGTGAAATTCTGAGATCTGTCAAAATAGGTAACTCTGAAGCTCGAGGATATGTAATCAGGCTCTCCCGAGGGATTGGGATGGCAATCCGAGCTTGCATAGAAGCGTCCTGCCTGCGCGTCGTAGACGAAATCCGCATTGTTCATTATATCTCTGGCGCCGGTGAGAGTCGTAAGTCCCGTAGCCGACAGCTTGACGGAGCTTTTGCACACGGGCGCGTCAAGATTTGACAAGTCCCAGCTCTCAACTATCGTTCTCGTACCGTTGTGGTCTCCTCTCGTGTAGAAAAGGAGGATATCACCCTTCTTGTCCATATTGATAACGCTCGGCTGACCAACTCCCCATTGGAATATGCTCTGATCGATAGACATATTTCTCTCGTAGGAAACGAGCGGAGCGTTTCCTACCTTTATAAAGGGACCCGTGGGGCTCTTTGAAACCGCAATTCCAAGCTCATTCTCCTGACTGTTTGAGGTAACGCATCCGAGATAAGCCATAAGGTAGGAATAGGTATCACCGAGATACTGAAACTGACCGCCAACGACCGACGGGTCGCAAACGTGACGCTGATCCCAGGTGTTTTGAGTGGGAGAGAGCGCGATCGTCTCCTCGCCCCACGTCCATTTTCCGTCTGCTCCGCGCACGCCCTTGCGGCATCCTACGTAGTCGGTTACGTTGTACGACTTTTGGTTGGTGCAGTAGTAAATGTATCTGACGTCATCAGATACCTGCATTATAGACGGGCAGTAATTGTATATTCCGGACTTGGAATTGGAAAACTGCAGATTGTAAGAATCGGGCAGAACTATCGGAGGCTCATCGGGCTCGTCCTTTTCCGTCGTAACGCTGTCCGTTACCTTGTCGGTCACTTTATCCGTTACCTTATCGGTCACTTTATCCGTTACCTTGTCGGTCACCTTGTCAGTCGATCTATCCGTTTCGGCATCGGTTATCTGTGCCAAAATATCGTCGGCATCATCCCCCGTCGTCGTGACTCCTCCAACGGCATCGGACGTACATCCGATCAGACTCAAAGCGAGCATTGCGGCAAGGAACGTGCAAATAATTCTTTTCATAATTTTCCCCTTGATACTCAAAAAGGGGTGCACGGGGCACCCCTTTTTTTAATCTGTAATTATAGCTTACGCTCTCTTCTTGGAAGCTACGACTACTGCGCATCCCATAACTGCGATAGCAGCTACTACTGCGAGCGCCCAAGTCTTGTCGCTCGTGTCGGGGTTGCTGCCGCCGCCCTGGTTGTCGTCAGCGTCGAAGTCTATCTCGTATCCGTCCTCGTCAACGAGCTTACCGTCGAAGTTAGCAAACATCTCTTCGGTTATATCGTCGAGTATCTCGTCGCCAATAACGATAACGCCGGTACCGGTGTAATCGGAGAAGCCGAGAGAGTGCAGATATACGTATCCGGTCTCTGCAACAGTGATAACGGGAGTGTACTTTGAGAATTCAACGTCGTTTTCACTTACGATAACGTCTACGTTATCACCGATAACGAGCTTGCCCGTTACGTTGAAGGTCGTGTAGGGGTTATAGCCGAGAGATGCATTCTCATCACTCTTTGAACGGTCGATGATAGTAATATCGTTGAATATTACCTCACCTGCGATAGTCATAATAGCTCTGTTAGCTATCATAAACATACCGGTCTGAGTTCCCTGTCCATCCGGGATTCCGTTTCCGTTTGCATCAGCAGTATTGTTAGCGGTTCCGGTGTAATCGGTCGCACCGTCCTTAGCCGTGATGTATACGGGAGTACCGGTAGCGCTGAACGTTGCCGTTGCACCGAAATAACCCTTACCAACTACTATGAACGTTCCGCCGTTTGCAACGCTATTGTGGAGAGATCCACCCGTTGACCAGCCCTGCGTATGCTTGTAGTTATCAGCGTTAGAACCGTCCTTCGTGCCCTTACCGTTGTAACCGATATAAACCTTGGTGTCGCTGGTGAGCGTAGGCTCTGCGGGAAGGTCGATCTTACTTGCGGGAGTTTCAGCTTCTGCTGCCTTTTCGATAGTTGCGCCTCTGAACTTGTCGGAGTTCTTGAGAGCATCGTAAACTTCAGCTGCAAGAATTATCTTTGACTTGCCGATCGCGGGAACAACCTCTACGTGATCCTTCGGAACAGCCCATGCGCTGTCGCCGTTGATTCCGTGGAATATTCTACCGTTTTGGTCAGTCTGATATCTGTTAGCATCAAGTGAAGAAAGTGCTGCGTCAAAGGAAGCCGCAACGTCAAAGTCCTTGCTTATGTTGTAGGTAACGCCCTTGCCGTATCCAATAGGAGAAACATAGTTGTCGGTCTGTGCGATCCAGTTATTGATCTTACCGCCGTTGAGGTTAACTACGCAAGAACCGTTTTCTGCTACGAAAGCAGTCTTAAGACCTCTTGAGTAAAGAGCGATCTTGTTAACGGTAGCGTTACCGCCATAGTTAAAGGTAACCTTAACGTTTTGGAGGTTTGCCATATCAGCATCGGTGGGAGTGTTCTTCCAGCCAATACCGTCGATCTCAAACCAGTCGCCGCCGTTTACGGTAACGGTGAACTCACCTACTGCACCGGTAGTGGTAAGACCGAAAACGAGGAACGCGTCGTTAAGACCGGTTCCCGTCGCCTTTGCTCTGTCAAGAACAACGGACTCGGTAATGGTGATGTCAGCGTAAGCGCCAACGAGTGCCCAACCGGTATCAACGTCTATCTTGAGGCTGTCGATCTTCGTATCTCCGCCAAGGTACGTACGTCCGCCCGTTATGTTAAGAACGGAGTCAGCGTTCTCGCCCTTGATAGTAACGAGACCCGTGTGTGCGGGAGCGTTAAACTGTGCGGTCTGCTTATAGGTACCCTTTATTACGATGGTACCGCCGTTTGTGCCGAGTGCGTTGTAAGCATCAGCCATAGTGGTATAAGTATCCGTTCCGGTTCCTTCTGCGGACAGATATACCGTCTTTGATGTTTCAGCAGAAACACCAATGCTTGCAAGCATGCCAAAGGGAACTACCATAAGGCATACGAGCAAAAGTGAAATAAACTTTTTCATCGTTTTTCCTCCTGTACTTTGGTTGACTCGTGGTTCAACATTTATATACAATATAATTATAACTTTTATGAAGAAATAATTCAAGCAAAAAAAATAAACAACTTTATTTATACAAACTTGTTTTGAGCAAAAAAGGTAAAATGAATTTTTTGTTAACTTTGTACTAAAAAAAGGCGTTTTCGATAATTTCAAAAACGCCTTTTTTGTCTAATTGTTTAAAAAACCGAGTTTTTTTCGTTTTCTCAGAGCGCACACATTACAGAAAAACAAACCTAAAGTGCTTATTTTTTCTCAAAACGGTAGACGGATATGAAATCGTAATGCTCACCCGGATGGAGAATGTATCTGCCCTTGTTTGCGCTGTCGGGCTCGTACTGAGGCTCGAGAGCAACGCAGGTACGGCGGACGATAGGCGTGTTATTCTTGAACACTCCACCCTCCTCGATGAGATTTGCCGTATATACCTGAAGGCAGGGCTTGTCGGAGTAGATAGTCATCTGTCTCTCTTTGCAACCGTATACGCAATGTTCAAAGAGGCTTCTTCCCTTATAATCAACGACAGGAGCGTCGGCAGAGAGAATATAGTTGTGTCCGTAGCCTGCCGTCAGCTTCATAAAGGGGTGATCCGAGTCGATACGCTCGCCTATTTTCGGCTCGTCGGCAAGATCGAATACGGTGCCCTCTATCTCGTATCTGATACCCGTTACTCTGCGTACCGCGTCAAACTCGGTCACTCTGTCGGAATTTACCTTAAGAGTATGGTCGAGGATAACGCCGCTGTCGTAACCGCCGATATTGAAGTATGAGTGGTTTGTAAGGTTAACGGCAGTATCTGCATCCGTATCCGCCTCATATCGAATAACGAAGTCATTGCCGTCGAGATAGTAGGTGAGCTTCAGCTCCAGGTTTCCGGGGAAGCCGTTTTCTCCGTCGGGGCTGAGGCGTGTAAATTCAACACCCTCACATCCGTCGATCTCTACCTCTCTTGCGTTCCATACCTTACGGTTGAATGCCTCCGGGCCTCCGTGATTGCAGTTAGTAGCAAGGTCGTTTACGGGCAAAACGTATTCTTTTCCGTTTATAACGAGCTTGCCGTTTGCTATTCTGTTTGCATATCTGCCGACGGTAGCACCGTAATAGTCACCGCACGCCGCATACTCATCCATCGTGTCAAAACCTGTCTCTACGTCAACGCCGTCAAAGATAAGCTTTTGAATAACGCATCCCCACGTCAGAAGGCACGCCTTTATCGTTCCGTTGTCAAGAGTATAACGGTAAACGTCCTCTCCCTTGTATGTTCCGAATAATTCTTTGATCATTTTTTCAGTCTCCCGTTTATTACTTTACGAAATTTTCTATCTCATACTTGAGCTGAGTGACAAACTCGTCAACTCCCATGACCTTGTTTTCAGCTTCCTTGCGTGAACGAACGGAGATGTTCTTGTTCTCCTCCTCGTTTGCGCCGACGATGACCATATAGGGCACCTTTGAGAGCTGAGCCTCACGGATACGGTAGCCGATCTTTTCGTTTCTGTTGTCTATCTCCGCACGGATGCCTGCTGCTTTTAGCTGTGCGAGCACGTCGTACGCGTAATCCTCAAAGAGATTAGATACGGGCAGTACCTTTACCTGCTCGGGAGCAAGCCATACGGGGAGTGCGCCTGCGTACTTTTCAAGTATAAGTGCGAGCGTTCTCTCGTAGCATCCGATAGACGTACGGTGAATGATATAGGGGTTCTTCTTCTGTCCGTCACGGTCAACGTACTCCATACCGAACTTTTCAGAAAGCATCTGGTCTATCTGAATGGTAATGAGCGTATCTTCCTTGCCAAACACGTTTCTTATCTGAATGTCAAGCTTCGGGCCGTAGAACGCCGCCTCGCCAATACCTATCTTGTATTCAAGACCGATATCGTCGAGTATCTCCTTCATCGTATTCTGTGCCTCTTCCCACTGTTCGGGCGTGCCTATGTACTTTTGCGTATCTGCGGGATCCCACTGTGAGAAACGGTAGGAAACGTCCTCGTAAAGTCCAACGCACTTGAGCATATAGATAGCAAGCTCAAGGCATCCGCGGAACTCGTCCGCGAGCTGCTCGGGAGTACACATAAGGTGTCCCTCGGAAATAGTAAACTGACGAACGCGGATAAGTCCGTGCATCTCGCCCGAATCCTCGTTTCTGAAAAGCGTAGAGGTCTCGTTGTAGCGAAGGGGCAGATCTCTGTACGAGCGTGCGCGATTGAGGTACGCCTGATACTGGAAGGGACAAGTCATCGGACGCAGAGCAAAGCACTCCTTCGTCTCGTCGGCAGGATCGCCGAGAACGAACATACCGTCAAGGTAGTGATCCCAGTGTCCCGATACCTTGTAAAGCTCTCTCTTTGCCATATAGGGCGTCTTTGTGAG
>JAZQXE010000048.1:0-38065 GCA_045632705.1 Eubacteriales bacterium
CATAATAACGTATTGATCTACGGTTAAATTTTCATAAAATTCATTCATTTGTTTTATGTATTTATCCGCAACCATTCCGTGTGACAACAATTCCACGTTTTGCGGGTCGCCGAGGACGTCGACCCCTACGATGCGAGATAAGATCTGTCGCCTTTTGTCCGTGCAGATCGTTATAAAATATGCACCTGTTGTGTTGTAATCAAATGCCTGTAACCTTGTTGGTTTTCTTTTCGGCAATTCTTTTTCCTTATCCATTTTATTCCCCCATCCCATTATAACACAAATCGGCAGAGAAAACAACGTCTCTGCCGAAATTTGTTTGGCGGCGGGAGCAAGCCCCCGCCCTACGTTATGAAATTGAATTCTCCGTTAAGAATACAGCGAAATTGGATTATTCTCTTTTTACGCCTTGTTTTCCGATTCTCTCTTTACTGCGAGGCGGTTGTATCTCTCGATTATCTCAACCTCGTTCGGATCGTAGGGGCGCAGATTTGCTCTGAACAGATCGTGCTGCCACTTGGTAAAGTCGTAGTTTACCTTCTTTTCGGGGTTGTAGTAATCCGCCCAGAGTGCCTCCCACGGCTCGTTTGTCTGTGTCTTACCGACAACGAATCCCCAACAGTAGCAGGAGATATTTTCAAGATAGAAGAGCGGATAAAGCTCTCTGACGTCAGAGTGGTTGATACGGTTGAGCCACTCGGTGATGAATATAGGTCTGCCCAGCTTTGCGAGTGCTTCAAGCTGCGGCACCATATTCTCAAAGGGCGTATAGCTATGGTAGCTGATAATATCCGAAAGCTCAAGCGCAACTCTCTCGGGCTCCGTTCTCGGTGCGTCGTTGAGCAGTGAACGCCACACGTCCGCACACAGAGGCTGGGAGGGGTCCATTTCTCTCACCGTATCAAAAAGAAGATGCAGCATCTTGACCGAGTTTTCCGCTCCTACGGCGATGCCCGGCTCGTTATATACGTTCCAGGAGAGTATGCGCTCGTCGTCCTTGTACTTTCCGACGATCTCTCGCACCATCTCAAGATACAGCTCACGCACGTCGTCTCTCTCAAGCACGTGCATCGGCTTTTGCGCCGTCTGCTCTGCCGTCAGCGGCAGACGTCCCTGATGGTAGCCGAGAGCGTAAGACTGCTCTCCCAGGGCTTTGGGCTTATATACTTCTCCTCTCGGCAGCTGTGCCTCGTTTGCAAGGCAGAGCATGACCGACTGACCGTGCTTTGCGGCAAGTGTTATGTAAGACTCAAGAATCTGCATAAAGCTCTCGCGCTCCTGATACCACACGTCAAACTCAACGAGATATCGCACGCTGTTAAAGCCTATCTTTTCGCACAGAGCAAGCTCTCTGTCTGCATTTTCAAGTCTCGCCTCAGAGCCCCAGCTCTGCCACATATCTATGCGGTTGGCGCAGTCGCTGCCTATAAAGTTGCATCCTCTCTGCCAGCCGACTCTCTTGTACCAGGCACACGCCTCTTCCTTTGTCCATTGTCTGTTCATATCGCACCTCTTTTAATTAAATCGGTAATTCTACTATAGAGCCATTACCATTTTTGTTTTTTTAAGCTTTATCCTTAAGCATTTCGCAAAGCGTTATCCAGAATCTGTCGCAGGATGACAGAGACATTCTCTCGCGGGGGGTGTGGATATCGTACATCGTCGGGCCTATAGAGATGATATCCATATCGGGTATTGCCGCCTTTACAAGTCCACATTCAAGTCCCGCGTGGATGGCGCATATTCTCGGATACTTGCCCCAGAGCTTCTTGTAGACGTTTTTGTAGAGCGCTTCAACGGGGCTTCCCTGTGCATTCTTCCAGCCGGGGTATCTGTTTCTGTGAACAAGCTCACATCCGTATAGAACTGCGAAATTGTCGAGGATATACTCGAGATTGTCGAGCTTCGCCTCGTCGTTTGAACGGCTGGAGACGGTTATGACAAAGCCGTAGTCCTCCGTCCTTACGATACCTATATTGGCACTTGACTCGACCATTCCCTCGTCCTCGTCTATCCAGCCGAGCACTCCGCAAGGAAGAAGCGAAAGGAGATTGACGAGAGCTATGCTCGTTTCGTGCTCACACATCTTATCGGGGGCGGGGGTGCGCTCGCATACGATGTCAAACTCCGCTTTGTCGTCGTCTGTGAGGTTTGCCTTTATCTTTTCTTTGAGCATATCCACGGTATCGGAGACGTCGTCTATATCCTTTACCGAGAGTATAGCGTAGGCGTCACGCGTGATAGCGTTGTCTTTAGTGCCTCCGTATATCTCTGCGATATTGTTCTTCGTATCGCGCAAAACGCTCTTGAGCACCGACGCAAGTATCCTCGTAGCGTTTGCTCTGCCGAGGTGAATATCAGCACCGCTGTGACCGCCTGCGAGTCCCTTTACCGTTATTTTGAGAGCGGCACGGTCAAAGGAGCAGAGGTCTGCCTTCAGCGTTATATCCGTGCGCACTCCGCCCGCACAGGAAATGACCGCCTCACCCTCCGTCTCGGAGTCGAGGTTTATCATTCTGCGCGCGGATATCTCGGACATATCAAAGTTGCCCATACCGTCAAGTCCGACTTCTTCACAGCTGGTAAAGAGGCACTCGATCGGAGGGTGAGAGTCGGTCGCACCGTCGAGGATAGCGAGCATAGCGGCAACTGCCGCGCCGTCGTCTCCTCCGAGCGTCGTTCCCTTTGCCTTGATAAAGTCACCGTCGATATACGCGTTGACTCCGCGCTCGGTGACGTCCCACTCGTAGCCGAAATCAGCCTCGCACACCATATCGGTGTGCCCCTGAAGGAGCACGGGGGCTTCGTTTTCTCTACCCTCGGTACCTCCCTTTTTTATCAGGACGTTGTGGAAAGAGTCGCGAGTAAAGCATAGTCCTCGCTCGCGAGCAAAGTCGCAGAGATAGTCCGCTATCTTCTCCTCGTGGTACGAGGCGCGCGGTATCTCTGTTATTTTATAAAAATATTCGAGCATTTTACTGCCGCTGTATGCTGAAAAATCCATATATCCTCCATTTACTCGGACGGGAAAGTCCGATCTCAACCCAATTTGATCTTCGTCCACTTACCTCTGATAAAGCGAACGCTCGAGAAAAGGCATCGCGTGCTCTGGTCGATAAAGAGCGCGATCCACGCACCGACGACGTCAAATCCGCACACGAAGCAGAAAACGTAGCAAAGTATAGGTCGCACGAGCACGATCGAGAAAAAGGACGCTACTGCCATAAATTTCGTGTCTCCCGCACCGCGCAGACAACCGCTGAAGATGACCTGGCTTATCTGTGTGATGCTGGTAAGAGAAATGAATATCATAATTCCGCGTGCAAGCTCAACGACGCGCGGCGTATCCGTAAACACGCCGATTATCTGCGTCGGGAACACGCTGAAAACGAAGAACAGAATTGCCGAGAAAAGAAATCCAAGTCGCTGTCCCGCTTTTCCGTATATTATCGACAGGTCCGGGCGTTGTTTTCCGAGATTTTGTCCGACGAGGGCAGAAGCTGCAACACCGAGTCCGTCACCGCAGGCAAAGGAAAGCGCTACGATGTTCATTCCTATCTGATGTGCCGCAAAGCTCTCCGTACCAAGCTCCGCCACTATCTTTGCAAACGTAAAAAATCCGACGCGGACGAGCATCTGCTCGACTGCGGCACCGCTCGAGACCTGCCATATCATATACAGACACCGCTCGGAGCGGGCAAAGAATTTCTTTATGCTAAATCGCAGATATCCGTCACGTCGGAAAAGCGACACGAGCGCAACGACGAGTCCTGCGATATTGCCAAGAAACGTCGCATAAGCCGCACCCTTGACTCCGAGAGCGGGAAATCCGAAGTTTCCTCCGATGAGAAGGTAGTTAAAAACCACGTTTACTACGTTGAGGCTGAAAGAACTGAAAAAGGCGATACGCGTATTTGACGATCCCCTCTGTGCTGCGTTGATACATAGGGCAAAGGAATAGATGCAGAGTCCCGCCATAATGATGCGGTAATATTCCACCGACTCCGCCAGTACGTCCGTACCCGCACCCGCAAAAATAAGAAGCGGCTCGGCAAAAATGCTCGACGCGGTAAATATCACAGCGGCAAGCACGGCACAAATAAGCAGTGCCTTGTGTAAGGTCACGTTGGCGCCCTCTCTGTCGCCCGCTCCTTTCTTTCTCGCAACGACAGCAAGTACGCCGAGGTTGAGGGTAGAAAACATAGCCCAGAAAAGAAGTCGCGGTTGGTTGGTTATTCCAACGGCGGTGATAGCGGCGTCTCCCAAAGTGCCGACCATCGCGGTATCGACGAATCCCGTAAGAGCAGTCAAAAGAGACTCCGCCATAGCGGGCCACGCTACGAGTATAAAGCTCTTATATACCGTGGCAGTGCTTTCAAGCTCCCCCAGACGCTCTGCGCGTCCGAGCATACCCTCGGGAGTAAAAAATCTTTGAATACGTTTTAATATCGCACCCATTTCGTTCCTCGTATATCCGTTTTTGCAAGGTCGCTTCCTTGCCTCAAAAACCGATATCTTCCTAAAAAACGATCTCTTTCTCAAAAGCGATCTCTTCTATGTCAGAAAATGGTGCCTGAGCACCATTTTCACACGTTTATTGACCGTCAAAATCCCGAGAGCTGTACCTCGGGAATAGCAGACAGATTTTCAAGGCACTTGCCCGTACCCAGCGCCACGCATCTTTCGGGATTCTTTGCAATTATCGTCCTGATTCCCGTAACGTAAGCGATAAGCTGATCAAGTCCTCGCAGAAGCGCTCCGCCGCCCGTCAGGATAATTCCGTTGTTGAGAATATCTCCGACAAGCTCGGGGGGCGTTTTCTCAACGACGCCTCTTACTGCTTCTATTATCAGCGTGATAGGCTCCTCGAGCGCCTCGAGCATCTCGGAGGAATATATGCGCGCTACACGCGGAAGTCCCTGTACAAGACACCTGCCCTTTACGTCAACGTAGAGATTGTCGTCAACGTCCCAGACGGTACCTATCTTTCTCTTGATAAATTCCGCCGTCGTCTCTCCGATGAGCAGCTTGTGCTTCTTTCTGATGTATCTGATTATCGCCTCATCGAACTTGTCTCCCGCTACCTTGAGCGAATCCGAAACGACGACGTAATTGAGTGATATTACCGCTATGTCGGTAGTACCGCCTCCGATATCGACTATCATATTTCCCGTCGGAAGTGAAATGTCTATTCCTGCGCCCATCGCAGCCGCAACGGGCTCCTCTACGAGATAAGTTTTCTTTGAGCCTGCCTGCGTCGCTGCGTCAAGCACCGCCCTCTTTTCAACCTCGGTGACGCCGCTGGGGATACATATTACCATTCTCGGTTTGAGTATCTGCGGGCCGCACGCCTTGTTGAGAAAATACTGTATCATTTGCTGGGTTATGTCGTACTTACTGATGACTCCCTCGCGCAGAGGACGCAGGGCAACTATATTTTCAGGCGTTCGCCCGAGCAATTCTCTGGCTTCTCTACCGACCTTTATCAGCTTCATAGTGTTCTTGTCAAGAGCCACTACCGAAGGCTCGTTTACAGCTATTCCCTTGCCCTTTACATAGACAAGTACGGTCGCCGTACCGAGATCGATGCCTACATCCTTTCCCATTCGTTTATCCTTTCAGAGAGGGGAGAGCCCCTCACACTCGTATTTATTATAAAGCTCCGATACCGCCCGTCGAGGTGTGTTGCGCGCGTCGTTTTTCAGACTCTCCCGCATTCATTTGGGCGCACTTTCGGATGATATTTTACTCTCACTATATTATACAACAAACGCCAATCGATTGCAAGGCTAAAAAGAGCAAAAACTGTAAAATAATTTCTCTTTTTCACCCGACTCTTATTTGTATTGACACGCGCGCTTGATTTTGGTAAAATAAGGTGAATTTTCTAAAACGGAGGTGCGAAATGAGAGCAACGGCACTACTGAAAAGATGCCTGTCGGCAATATTGTGTGCGCTTACGCTCGCTTGTTTTTTACCGACGAGCGCGGCAGTCGACCAAGTACTCCCCTACGCCGACAGATACGAAAACGTGCGAGAACTGCCGCACAAGGACACGCATACCTTCTCTCACTCCGAGGAAAACGGAACGCTCGACATCCTCGACTCGCACAGCGTCGCATTCTACGCCGAGTCGTCTATGCTCGTAAATATATTTTTCGAGCGTGAATACACCGCTCCCGCACAGACCGAGGAGGACGGACAGAGCTCCGAGCAAAAGGAAAACGCAAGCGTCAGCGCTACCGTGCGCACGGACACGGGCAGAGAAATAAACTATATGTTCACCACCGTCGACGGAAACAGATACCACCTCTGCTTTATCCCCTCATACAGCGGAGTGTATTACCTCACGCTTGAGAGCAGGAGCAATACTGCGGGGGATTTTTCGTGTGAATATTCCATCTCACAGACAAAGCAGCCGAAAGCAAACGAAATAGAGTCCTACCCGCTTGCCGCCTCCTACAAAAAGGGACAGGTAACGCAAACCAACGTCTCAAAGGTATTCGGAAGCAACTACTACAAGGATAGTGAAACCTTCCTTAGCGTATTCAAGGTCGAGCACGAGGCGGGGGCTATCTTCAGCTATACCGCAAGCGTGACCGACGAGTCCTCTCCGACGTGCGTCTTTTACGCCTACGACGGCGAGTGCTACGTATCAAAGAGAAGCGATATGTCAGACGCCTCGATGAGTGCGGGAGCGTACGAGCTCTCCTATGCGGGAACGTCGTATCTCTACGTCTACCACAACGGTACGTTCTCTCTTTGGGCGGATATGCTCGAGCATCAACCGTACACCGTGGTCGAGCTGACTCTGCCACTTGACGCAAACATCGACACCGGCGGTGCGAAGCCTGCCTACGACGAGGATGCGTTCAACGCTCTGATAAAGAAATATCCGTACTCGGATCTGCACAACTACAACGTAATATTCTTTAAGATAAAGCACGAAAAGAACAGCGTGCTGTCCTTCCTCTACGAGAGGATAGATCACTCGTATTTCAAAGTCGTCAGCGACGCGCGTGGTTTGTCTCATTCTTCTGTCTATCCTCTGCGGACGTTTGGCGAATACTGCAAGGAGTCCGTACCTACGGTAAAATGCTACGAATCCTACGTCACGGATACGCAAACGACCTACGTCTGCTACACCGGATCTAGGACGACGGCGTACCTGAGTGCAAAAAGTGAAAAGGCGTACACCCTCCACACGCAGTTTGACGAAAAATACAAGCCGCGCGAAGCTCTGCCGCAGATAAGCATCACGGGTATCTACTCGGATACCGACTTCTACACCGATATGAAGCTGACAGACAGCGTATCGTCTATACACAAGATAAGCGGCTACACCTTTGAAAGTGACAAGGGAGAGAAGTACTATTTCCCCGTCGGAAGCACCCTTGCCGCTCCCGAGAAAAAAGGAAACTACACCCTCTACGTCGTCACCGACTGCATCTATACCTTCTCGGACTCGGACATCGAGGACGTTCACCGCTCCTATCAATTCTCGATAGCGGAGTTTGAAGTAGCGCGCTCGTTTTCTCTGCCGGGTATCGTTACCGATATAGGAAACGCAATGGGAATCGACTCATTTCCTCTCGCACTGCTCGTGACTATCCTTATACTCGTTCTCGTTTTGGGCGGAATATCCGTCGTTGTTTTACACATCGCTCGTATTCGCAAGAAAAAAGCCGCCCCAAGCGACACCGTAACCCCGCCCCAAAAGAAAGCCAGGCGCAAAGCGGCAAGACGTCCGCACGATGAAAACGGAGGAGAAGGAATATGATATCACCGTTCAAGTCAAAGGGCGAGCGGGAGCTCGAGGGACTATGTGAGAGTATGCGGATAAATCTGCAAAACAACTACAAGGAGCCCGCCCACAACGACCGCAAGCGTATCGGCGAGAGAGCGCAGGCACTCTACGACGAGGGAAAGATAAGCGAAAAGGTATATAAAAAGTATATTCAGATATACAACGAATACACGATAAAGCTAAAGGATTATCACCATTGACCTGCTTTTGGGAGATAAAAAAGGGATCGCTTCGTTTTAACGGAGCGGTCCCTCGTTTTTATATTCTTTTTCTCATTTGTCGGTTTGCAAAAGCTCCCAGGCAGTGAGTGCACCGAGCAGGCGCTCGTTTTTCTTTCCGTTTTCGGTGAGAAGTATAAGTCTGGCTCTCTTGTGCTGAGCGGTAATGCTCTCGACGAGCCGCTCAGCGCTCTCGCAGGTGTCCGTCCATTTTGCATACGGGTAGCAGAGCTCGTTTTCTCCGTCAATGCGGATGAGATGCTCTATCTCGGAAAATCTCTTTTCGTATATGTGCTCTCCGCCGTTTGAGCATATATTGTCAAACACGCTCTGATGCGAGAACATACCTATCACGACGCCTCGCTCGTCAAGTACGGGGACCTTTGAAATATCTCGCCGATGCATCTCTGCCATAACCGAAGAAACACGTGAGTCGAGGGTAGCGGTGAGCACCCTCTCTATCGGGAGAGCAACGTCACAGAGGCGAGGCGGATCGAGGACTCTGGAGATGAGAGAATCGAGAAATTCGATGAGATTGCCGCTCACCTCACACGGCCACTCACCGTCGATCTTTGCGTTATGCGAAAGAAGATTACGCAGCTCCCGCGTTTGCTTTATCCGTCTTGAACAGTAAAAAAATTCCTTCGTACTTTCAAGGCGGGAGACGGTCATTGAGTCTCCGTATTTTTGCTTCAACGCTGCTTCAAGCAGCTTGTATTTATCTAAAAATTTTTCCGTATTTGACATAATACCTCCAAAAATCGAAAAACACCTTGCTCACGGGCGAGGTTTGTGCTACAATAGACGGGAAAGAACCCGTCGGACAAAGGAGACAGATATGAAGATCAATATCCCACCCTATGCGTTGACCGCAATGAAGATAGCTCTCGCCGTCGGTACGGCGGCAATTTTGCTCGTTCCGTACAAAATAGAAAAGGATGCAAAAGGAGAGACGAAATATCACGCCCCTCTCTACAAGCTCTCGTACGGCACGCATTTTACCGCGTCGGGCAAGGTGATACACACCTTTACCATTGACGGCTTTGGACTGATAAGCGACCAGATAGGAGCGGTCAAGCGTATGTACAAGGCACTTTTGCTCCGCGGCCCGTATCTGAAGGAAAACGCGCGCAGAGCGGGCGCTCGCGTTGCCGACGTCGCGACGGGCGTGCTCTCTTTTTCTAAAAAGTGAGAGCGACTCGCAAACGAGAAAAGTATATTTTTAAAATACAGCGAAGAGCGTATCACAGATGCGCTCTTTTCTTTTTTAAGAGAGCTTTTTTATAACGTTGGTAGCTACGCCGCTGATAGAGAGCTCGTCCACGAAGATGTCGTCGTACTCCTCGTTTTGTGCTTTCAGGCGAAATCTCGCGCGCACGCCGTCGGTGTAAAAGCGCTTGAGCGTTGCCTCTCCGTCAACGAGGGCAACGACTATCTGCCCCTCGTGCGCGACGTCCGTCTTTCTGACCAGTACCAGATCTCCGTCGTCGATACCCGCCCCCGTCATAGATTCTCCGCGCGCTCGGAGAAGGTAAAAAGAGCCCTCTCCGACAAACGAAGTGGGAAGTCGGAAGTACTGCTCGATATTCTCCTCTGCAAACCCGAGAGGTCCGCACGCTACCGAGCCGACGACCGCGACCTCAACATATCCCCCCTCGGCTATTTTTTGCGTTCTCTGCGTCTCGATACGGCGTCTGCCGCCGTTGTATTCTATCTCGCCCGATTCCTTCATCGCGGCAAGATATCTGTGTACGGTAGGGCGAGGAATACTCGTGCCCTCCTCTATCTCGCGTATGGTCGGAGCCATACCGCGCTCAAAATAAAACGAGTCTATATATTCTGTTATACGCCTCTTGATATCGTCGTTTTTACGTCTCATAGACACCTCTTTTTCGGACAATTTGTCTTACATAGACAGTATAACATACCCCCGCCACTTTGTCAAGCGTGCTCTGCCCTTTCTCGCATAGCGAAAAAAATATCCGTTATTTTACAAAAAGACGTAAAAAAACGATATATTTATTGCAAAGCGTCGCAACACGATATATAATGTAAACAAACGAGCAATATAGCCTTTATTTTTTCTAAAAGGAGAATAAATATGCACATAGAAAAGCTGTCCGACAGATACGCCGTAAAGGTAGACGGCGTCACCGCAGCATACGCGCTCTCGTGCGAGGGGGCGTGCGACACCTTTGAAAAGCTCAGCGACGTCGCGTACCTGTGGAAGAGAAAAACGGCGACTCCCGTCACCGAGATGAAGATGACTCTCACCATACCCGAACAGACCACCTTTACTATGGTTCCGTCCGTCAACTACAACGGAAACGGCTGGGGAACGACGCCGGAATACACCTCCGACAGAGATGAAAACGGCGAGATATGGACCTACGCCTATCATAGAATAACCATTCCCTCCTGCACCTACTCGCAGACGAAGTCAGCTTCCGTTGCTCTTATGGCGCACGAGGATGACGTAACGAGCTGCTCCCTCTATCTTGACGACGAGGGCGTGCAGACGCACGTCGTTATGTGGCCCGAGGTAGAAGGCCCGAGAACTCTCCAGCGTCACTTCTGGGGTGAGGCGTACCATGGCACGATGGAGCCGCGCGACGAGTTTGAGGCTATCATCGTAGCTTATCCCGCAGAGGACAAGCCTATCAGATACGACAGGATGCTCGACTTTGCATGGAGATATTACGCTCATCCGATAGAAGCACCGAGATCCCCCGAGGAGCTCAAACGCCTCAGCCTCGCTTACACGAAATTCCTCTACGAAGAGGAAGAAAACGGCTTCTGCGGCTTTACGATGGGCTCACAGTGGTACCGCTCTTTCGGTCAGTATATGAAGACCTTCCACCGCTACGAGATAAGCTGGGTAGGACAGAGTGCGGTAATGGCAAATATGATGCTGCGCGAATATCTCGAAACGGGCAACGAGGACTCGCTGAAGATGGGTATTTCCGCGCACGACTCCTGGATAAAGTACAGCGAAAACAAATGCGGCATCGTTGACGCGCGCATAGACTTCCACGAGTGGAGACATATGCCCTTTGGCGCAGATTACGTGCCGAATATATGGAAGCTCGGAGAATGTGAATACGAGACGCACTGCGGACATATCGGCAGAAAATTTGAGAGATACGACGACGGCCGTATAGTGCTTGAAAAGGACGCCTGCAACATCGGAGGCGCGGCTGACGCGTACTTTGAGGCTTACGACCTTGCAAAGCAGTGCGGCATCGACCGTCCCGAATACGAGGCTATGGCGTACGCTATATGTGACTTCGCAATAAAGACACAGGGCGAGAGCGGTATCTTTGCAAAGAGCTGGACGGATACCGGAGAGATAAAGATAGCAGACGGTACGATAGGCTGCTTCCTTATTCTTCCCCTCATCACCGCATACAAGAGATCGGGAAATGAAAAATACTTAAACTCCGCCCTCAAGGCGTTCAACTACTATTACAGCGCACTTGAGCGTGACGGATTCACGACCGCGGGAGCACTCGACACCTACTGTATCGACAAAGAGTCGGCGTCTCCGCTGCTGCGCGACGCGCTGGCACTTTACGAGGCAACGAGCGACGCTCGGTATCTTTGCTGTGCCGAGAATATCGCGTGGTATCTGCGCACGTGGCTTATGCACTACACCATAGAGTATCCGAAGGACTCCCTCATAGCGAAGCTCGGCTACGATACCTTCGGCTCCACGTCGGTTTCAACGGCACATCAGGCACTCGACCAGTACGCTCTGCGCGACGTGCTCTCGTTCCTCTCTCTTGCAAAATACACGGGCAACGAGCAGTGGAAGGAGATAGGTATCACCTTCTGGTGCAACGCCTGCCAGGGAATCTCCGACGGTACGCTATATCTCAACAACAGACTCCGTCCCGCAGGCTCGCAGGACGAGGCGGTATTCCACACCAGATGGAGCAGAAGAAGCGTAGGTCCTTTCAGACCGTCGCAGTGGCTCCCCGCTTGGCCTATCGCTTTCAGACTCGAGATACTCCACTCGGGCATCGACTGGGATATCCTCCGCGGCGGTGTCAAAAAGATCTGCGGCAAAATAGACCGCAAGTAATTTCAGCATAATAAAATATCGGAGAGGACTCGCCTGAGTCCTCCCCGATTTGTTTTTTTCAGTTTTATTGCGCGTCAGTCGATATATTCTATCACGATATCAGAATCCGTATCAAATGCACCGTCCTCGATAACGACTGAACGGGACACTCTCACCTTTGTGAGTTTACTGAATCTGAAAGCCCCCGCGCTGATACGACTAACGAATACAGGCACGGTAAACTCGCCCTCTCTGCCGGCGGGGAACGCCATCAACCTATAATCCTCATAGCTATACACGACACCGTCGATACCTGTATATTTCAGCCCCTCACTGTTCAGATCCAACAAGTTGGTCGGCACGCTGAACGCAAACGGCTCTATCTCAAAGGTGAACTTCACGATGGTGATACCGAGCAACGCTTCAACGTCCGAAATATACTTCTCTACTCCCTCGTCGCAGCTTGACATATGATCGTTGTCATAAATAACGAATGAAATTGGAAGTTCCTTTATGTTTCCGCTTACAATTCCGTTTTTTTCATTTTTTTCCAGAGTCAACGTATACCCGCCCGCAACCGTTGCGGATATCACGTTGTCATTTTCGTCGGGTGCATCGATATATTCTATCACGATATTGGAAGCTCCAACAAATGCACCGCCATCGACAACGACCGAACGGGACACTCTCACCTTTGTGAGTTTGCTATATCTGAAAGCCCCCGCGCTGATACGCTCAATTCCGTCGGGCACGGTAAACTCACCGTCTCTGCCCGCAGGAAAAAGAACGAGCGTCTTCATATCCTTGGTAAATATAACTCCGTCCACAGATACGTAGTCGATCGGCTCCTTTATATAATAATTCATCACGGTGCAGTCGCGTCGATCCACCGCGAGCAGAAACTTATCGGTAGAAAAAGTAACAGAATGTATGTCCGAATACTTATAGTAATACCGTAATTCGTGGACAAACTCATACGGCATATCCCCATAAAGATGCCCTTTATCAATATAGAATTCTTCGGAATACAAAACGTCTTCTCCTGCCGATTCATTAGTAATAGTGCCCCTCATCGTGCCGTCCTGTTTTTCCTCGGCATTAAGCACCAACCCTTCCCTTTTTATTGTAACGGGGGCAAACGATATCTCTATCTCAATTCCCTCTCCGTTATCAAACGCTTCATCTTCTATATGAACGGTATCGGGAAGTGTCACCTTTGTGAGTTTGCTGAATTTAAATGCATCTTTTCTTATTCTTATTATGCTATCAGATACCGTATACTCCCCCTCAATGCCCGGTGGAAAGAGAACTATCTCACGCATATCCTTGGTATACACGATGCCGTCGACCGACACGTACTCTCTGAAAAACGCAGTATCTCCGAAAAAATGAAATTCCTTTATGCTCGTCGGCACGCTGAACGCATAAGGGCGTCCGTCGTCAAACGTATACTTTTCAATAGTGATATCAAGAAGCTCCTCGATATAAGGAATAAAAACGTCCGTCCCCTTGCTCGCAAACAGGTGATCGTTATCCTCGATAGTAAAGGTCAGATCGCACTTTGATATCTCGCCTTTAATTATTCCCGTGCTTTCATCGCGAGATGCGCTGATAACGTATCCGCCGTCCACCTCGCAGGAGAGATCCGTCGGTCGCACGCCAGATGTATTATCCGTTACAGCGCCGCCCGTATTTTCCGAGCAACCAAGCAAGGCGATAATAAAACAGAGCAAAAGCAACCGAAGTATTTTTTTCTTCATATCAGGCAGCCTCCTTTTGTAAAAAAGAATATCAAGTCACTGTCATTCAATTACATAGATTTCTTTCAAATCAACCCATCCGTTAAAATTCCTTCCAGTATAAGTATCAGTGAATTCCATATTTGGAGAATCATTGACAGGATCACAAGCTACAAACAAAATTCCGTCATCAAAATCAGATGCGGCATATAGCGAAATACCTTCATCTGAAACGCATCCTTTTCCCAAAACTTCATCGTCTGCATTTAAGCTTCTTGATGAATAAGGGGTATAAGTACTACTAAGATACCCGCTATAATCAATAGGATACGATATATATGATGTATCTGTAAACACTATAGCGTGTTCTTTGCTGGAATTCTTAAATATAGCAATAATTCCCTCGGGATTATCAGCTAAAAGATTTGCGATAAGATTTTTCTTCACATCATTTGTCAAACCACTAGTGTTGTACTTTTCAATATTCACTCCAAACAATGTAGCAATTGGTCGAAATCTTAACAAACACATATCATTTGCGCTTTGATCGGTATAATAGACCTGTTCTGATGCATTATAAGTAAATGATGTACCTAAAGTGCTCAAAGTGCTCCTATATGATGTATTTGCCCACATTATTACATACGGTTGAGCTATCATATATTCTGAGGGGATATCAGCGCCATTGGCATTCATTATGTTGGGTATCTGACGCAAGGTCGTTTTACCTAAATTATTCAATACCATAGAAAAACTGCACACGTAGCATCCATATGTGTCAAAATTCCATTCCCAATTACGAGTTTCCCAATTAGCTGCAGAAGAACTATTACGATGATAATCGTATATTAAATCCATATTTTCAACATAGGATGAACCCTGAAAATAGTTTTGACTATAAAAAGCATACGATGGCATACTAATATCAAAATTCAAAACATACTCGTTATTATTTGAATAGCTACCATTGCTACTTCCTACTGCAATGTACAACGTAACTCCTGTTCCCCATAATCCGGCGTTTACCGTAGCTACCCCATCATAAGTATCAATATAACTATAGGGGGTATAATCAGAATAGTAAACTGCAACAGTGTACCTACCAATACTCGAAGCATGACTCAAACTAACCGTAAGATTTCCTCGAGCACATACCGTAACTTTGTAAAAATCCCAGTCACTTGAATCGTTTACAAAGCCTTGAACACGATAATCGGAAGTTATGTTTTGAGCGGTTGCAAAACTGTCATTGTCGCCAGTTTGTTCAGACACTACAATAGTTCTAGTATCTAATGCATACAATACATTCGGAAAAAGTGAAGAGTAAAAAATTAACACCATCACCATTACACTTGCAATTGCTTTAACGTTTTTCTTCATGTTAATACCTCCTTAATTTCTTTTTGTTTTTATATGAGGAGCTATCTCCTCCAATTGCATTTTAACAAAACAAAAAGAAAAAATCAATTGACACAAACAACAATTTTAAAACACCGTTTTTGTGAACTATGCTTTTTTAGAATTGTATTTTGTGTATTTTGCACTTATTTTTTGTTGTTTATTGTGCTTTTTGCGCATTTTTCACGATATTGTGCAAAAAAGGAGAGGACTCGCCTGAGTCCTCTCCGATTTGTTTTTTTCAGTTTTATTGCGCGTCAGTCGATATATTCTATCACGATATCAGAATCCGCATCAAATGCACCGTCCTCGATAACGACTGATAGCTATGCTTGTTTATTTTAAGTTCTGTATATTCAGATCACGCCTAAAAAGTAATCACTGAAATAGCCGAAATATTCGCGCACTGCAAAGTGAACGAGAAGCGGCATATCAAAGTCGGCGCTGATGCCGTAGACTCTCGCGTCGGTCGCCTTTTGCGTCAGCTTGACGGCGCGGAAAACGTGAAAGTTGTTCGTCACGACAGCAACGCTCTCACACTCATCGGGTATGAGCTCAAAGCTGTATTCTATATTCTCCGAGGTCGTTGTGCTGCGCTGTTCGAGTATAAGCCGGCTCTCGTCGATACCCATAGCGACGAGCTCCCGACGCATACATTCCGCCTCCGTGATGCTCTCGCCGTATCCCATACCGCCCGACAACACCGCCTTGCAGTTTTCGTTTTCACGCAAATATTCGCCCGCCGCCTCAATGCGATGCAATAGCGCCGCTGAAGGTTTATCGTCTCTCACCGCCGCACCGAGCAGAATGATATATTCGACTCCCTCGGGCGCGCGCGAAAAGGAATATCCGATCAAAAATCCCTCAAAAACGACGAACGAAAAAAGCAACACAAAAACGAGCAGACACGCCGCGTAGACGAGCGGCTCTCTGATATTTATCCTGCCAAAGAATAACAAATAAACTCCGAGAAGCGCACAAAAAACACTCGCGCAGGGCCATATCCACAGTATCGAGGTATGCGCACCGCCCCAAAACAGAATCACGAGAAAGTATAAAAACGAAACGGCGGACAACAAAAACGCAAAGACGGAGCGCAGGACGTACGGCTTCTTTTTCTCTTTTAAGTTTTTCTTGTCAAGTACACTGTTCACGTTTTATATACCTCCTTTTTATTCTTCGATCTCTTTTACAAGTTGCTCCAATCCTTCCCTTGAGTACGTTACGTTGAGTGCGGACAGAAGCGCGTTTGCGCTAAGAGAAGCGGGATATCCGATACGACGGCAGAGGGCGCGTCTTCTCTCGCTGCTATCCGGCGTGCCCGATAGTCCCATCGTATATAGATCCTTTTTCGTTATTCTGTCCTTTTGCGGCAGAGCGTCTGATGCAAACGGTAAAAAAAGCTCTCGCAGCACGTCTGCCTCTATCCCCTCTACTCCGACAAATCCCTGCGCGGAGGGGGCTTTTTTGCGCTTTTCCTTGCCTTTTATCTGCGGGGTATATAGCTGATATATCTTGTCACTCGGTACGGCACTCGAAATGTGCGAGCGTATGAGCGTGCCCGCACCGTCACTGTCGGTGAGCACTATCACGCCGTGCTCGGATATCCGACGTATCATATCGAGCTTTTCCTTTTGCTTAAAAAGTGAAAATCCGCCCGTTGTGAATATATCAGCCTCGATTATCGAATCGAGCTTTATCTTGTCGTATTTTCCCTCTACTATCACGGGCAGGGATACCTTCAGTTTCTGCATACTACCTCCGACATTCAAGAGAAAGTCTGCAGAGCACCCGTTCAAGCGCAATGAAGTCGTCGACCGAGTACTTCATATCCGTATCCGCCTCAACGAGATACTCCATTGCCGCATCGAGTTTGGGGATGCTTATACCCCTTGCCGTTTTAGCGTAAAGCTTTGCCTTGTACTCGTGCATTTTGAGCTTTTTCGCTATTGCAGACTCGTCCATTCCGCCCTCAGACAACTCTGCGACCATACAAAGATCGGTGTATATCGAGCATACGGAGCTGAGTATCGACTTCGGCTTTACGTCTCCCTGACGCTTGTACTCTCCGAGTATTCTGAATATCTCATTCGTATCTGCGGCGAGCACGGCGTTGGCGAGGGCAAACGCACCTATCTCCTCGTTTTGCGAGCAGACGTAGGTGATATCCTCACGACGCACGTCAGTTTCTCCCTTTGAGTGCTTGTAGGCACACATCTTGTCTATCTCGGAGGAAAGCACCTCCATACTTCTGCCGCATCTGTCTATCATATAACTGCACTCGGAGTCGGATATCGTGATCCCCTCGTGCTCAAAGTGGCGTCGTATCCAGTTAGTGAGCTTTGCGCCCGTCGTTTTTTCAAACACGACCGTTTTTACCTTGTTACCAAAAAGCGCACGGAGCTTTGCCGCCGCCCTTGACGTCTTTGACGTATCGAGCATTCCCGCTTCCGCGTAAAGCACGAGTACGTTTTCCTCGTTATCGAGGCTCGCGTCGACTATTGCGCCCAGCTCCTTGAGTTGTCCTTCCTTGGCGTTGTTGTAATTAAATCCCGAAAGCTCACACAGGCGCATCTCCTGCATAAAGGGAGCGCCGCCTACCGCTTCTCCAAGCTCTCGCAGACCGCCGTCAAGAAAGCTCACCTTGGTGTGATTGAAGCTCTCAAAGCCCTCCTCGGTAAGCACCGCCGCGCGAATACGCGACAGATAATAGCGTTTAAGATATTCTTCCTCTCCCGCGAGCAGATATACGCCGGAAAGCCCGCTTTTCAGTTCGTTTTTGAGTTCTGCCTCCGTCACGTATATTCCCCTCCGTTCATTTTATCGGCATAGCCACGAGGCGAAGCTTGGTCAGCTCGCATCTCATGGAATTGGTTTCTATCGAATATTCAACGTATAGCTCTCCGCCGTCCGCTCCGAGACTGTTCTCGAGTTTTCTCGTCGCAACGCACAGCTCTATCGGCATATATGGCGTCTGGTAGGTGCATATATGTCTGACTCCGCGCTCAAAGACCATTACCATTCTGTAATTGCCCGTGCGCATGAGAGTAACGAGTCCACACTCCGACATATCGAAGTTGACACTGGTGACCGACCCTTCCATACCCGTCAGCTCACTCTCGTCGTAGGAGAGGCAATATCTGCCGTCCGCTCCGAGTACAAGCTCTCCCTCGGTGTAAAAATCTATCTTTTCGCTCTCGGCGCTCACCTCGGTCGGAGGGTCCGCCGTCGGAATGAGCTTGCTTACCGCAGCCTCGGTATAATCCGACTGCTCGGTATGTATTCTTATATTAAATCTGCGTTTCATATTTTCGCTCTTTCTTCTGTTTTTTCGTTTGAATAATAATATCATATTTTCTGTTATCGTGTCAAGTTCAGAGAAATTATTTACATTCCGTCCGACGTATCAAAAAGGCGGCAACGAACAATACTAACATTGCGAAAGGAGGCGAAAAAAACGAAAAAGAAGCTCACTGCTATTGCTCTTCTCGCGCTATTCTTTTTGGAAAGTTTCCAAACACCGCTCGCTTCGGAGTACGCGATATCCGACTCGGATATTGAATTTCTCGCAAGAGCGGTGGAAAAGACCGCACCCGAGGCGTCCTACGTCGCGCGGCTCGCGTTTTGCGCTATGATAGTGAACAGAAGAGATGACCCGCGCTTCCCCTCTGATCTGCGCGCAGTCGTCTATCAGCGTGGGGAGTTTGACTGCGCCCGGGCACCCGATCTTGAGACCTGCTCCCCCTCGCGCCTCTCACGCCTTGCCGCAAGAGACGCTCTGCTCGGCTTTGATCCGAGCGGAGGAGCGCTCTACTATAAAAAAGGGCATCGCTCCGAGTCATACCCCGACGCTTTTTTCCACAGCGGATTTTGGTTCTTCACCTCCCGCCCGTAGTTAAATGAAAAAAAGATAAAGCACGGTAAAAGCGTATTGCTTTTACCGTGCTTTTTCTTTTATCCGTCAATTCTTATCTTGCAATTTTTCAGTTCCCCAAGGAGTGCCTCGTAGAAATCCTGCTCTCCCATATTCTCGTGACGGGCGTCAATGACCTTTCCATCGCCCCCGATGATATAGAGACACGCTCCGAGAGAATATCCGAGGTCTTTTTTATAGTAAACGCACGAGCCGCCCGCATCTCCGAGCTCTGCACCCGTGACGTTAACGATCTTGCCGTCCTCGAGGATAAAGAATCCCGCCTCGATATTGTTGTTCACCGCGTTTTCCGTATACGCCGCGGCATACACTACGTCCTCAAGTGCGAGGCGCGCTTTGCCTGCCGGATCTACCATATAGAGCTTGCCTGCATTGATAAAATAGTCACTCACGAAGTGGATGCTGTCAAAGCCCTCTATACCGAGCGTTGAGTCAAATCCGACGATATTACCCTCCGCATCAAGTCCCAAGAGACACCCGGGAGCGTTGAAGGTCATATCAACGACACCCTCAAGGCTCTGCGGCTCGTCGTCTGCGCTCGTGTATACCGATACCCTGCCGTCCGAATGCAGACACGCAAAGTTTATATCCTCGGAATGATAGCTTATCTTTACTACGTCGGAAAGCGAATCAATGAAAGGTATAAGCTTTTCCTCGATCTCCGTCTTTATCGGATAATATCTGCTCTGCCCCTTATCACTGCTCGTTGAGGGTACCGCTTTCTCAGCGAGGGTGACCTCGTCGTAGATAAGCTTTACCCTTCCGTCATCGGTCAGAAGCACGCATACCCAGACATCCGCATAGAGATAAGAAGTGGAAAACGCTATCGACCTTACGTTTGTAAGCGACGGGTATGGGGTAAGGCTATTTATCTTGATGCTGTCGTCGTTATTTTTCGTTGCATAGATGAATTGCGGAGTACCCTTCTCGTCTATATAGAGAAAACCGCCGTCTCCGATCACCGTCACGTCACGAAGAGCCGAAAAGCACTTTTTCGATACAAAATCTATCGGGGTAGCATAGGCGTCGGATATGATATCCCGAGCCTTTTGTGCGCTGTCGAGATACCCCTCGGATGCAAGCCGCATATAGATGCCGTAGGCGTACTGATATCCCTTGACACTCAACGCTTCTCCCGCAATATCGTAAAGCTCCGCCTTGCGCGCGTCGGTAAGAGGCGTGTTGTCTATCACAAAAGCGTCGGCGCCGCCGTCCGTACCGTCATCGGTGTCAACGGCATCCGTGAGCTTTGAGCTGTCTCCCCGCTCGTCCGTCGACTCGCTCGTATCTACGGTAGTTGTCTGCCCTCCGCACGACGTGAAAAGCAGTGTCAACGCAAGCATCAATGCATAAACCGAAAGTTTTTTCATATCCGTTCCTCCTTTTTTACTATTACCGTTTAAAAATGAGCACATCTCATCTCTTATATCTATTATACATTTATTTTTCTGTAAAAGTCAATTGTTTTTTTGTAATGCGCACGTTTTTTTTGCATTTTTTCGTTTTTGGGGAATAAGACACAAAAAATGCAGATGAAGCACGGGGCTTCATCTGCATTTTATTTTTATTTTGAGAGTGAGTTCAAATTCACTCTGCCGAGTCTACGACGCCCGTTTCGGTAACGGGAGGCTTTGCGAGTGCTGCCTTCTTTACCTCAACTGCACGATAAGCGTCAAGTCCCGTACCTGCGGGGATCAGCTTACCGATAATGACGTTTTCTTTAAGTCCCTGAAGCGTATCGATCTTTCCTCTGATAGCCGCCTCGGTAAGTACCTTGGTGGTTTCCTGGAAGGATGCAGCGGAAAGGAAGGATTCCGTCTGCAGAGACGCCTTGGTGATACCGAGAAGGACGTTGGAGCAGGTTGCCTCACGAAGTATCTCGCCTGCCGCTACGCGTGCTGCGACTGCCTCGTTTGCATTCTCAAACTCAACGACGTCAACAAGGGTGCCAACGAGAAGATCGGTGTCTCCCGCATCCTCAACCTTGACTTTTCTCGACATCTGACGAGCGATGACCTCAACGTGCTTGTCGTTGATGTTAACCTCCTGCGAACGGTATACCTTCTGTACCTCGCGGATGATATAGTCGTAAACTGCCTCGATTCCGTTTACTCGGAGAATATCGGCGGGAGCCATATAACCCTCGGTCATTGCCTGACCCTGAAGCACGTAGTCGCCCTCGGCTACTATTATTCTCATACCGAAAGGAATAGAGTAGGTGAGCTCCTCGTTCTCCTCTGTGAGTACGACGATGGTCTTCGTTCTCTTATCCTCACGGATGCGGATGCTACCGCTCTTTTCTGCGATGATAGCGGTCTTCTTAGGTCTGCGAGCCTCAAAGAGCTCTTCGATACGGGGAAGACCCTGCGTAATGTCGCTTCCTGCGATACCACCGGTATGGAAGGTTCTCATCGTAAGCTGTGTACCGGGCTCACCGATAGACTGAGCTGCTATGATACCGACCGTTTCACCGACGTTAACGGGATTGCCCGACGCCATGTCTGCACCGTAACAGTGCGCACAAACGCCGCGCTTTGCATGGCAACGGAGAATAGAACGAACGTATACCTCGGTAATGCCCGCATCTACTATTGCCTTTGCCTTGGAAGAGGAGATCATAGTACCGTCACAAACGATAACCTCGCCCGTCTGGGGATGTACTATATCACCGATACAGTATCTGCCGATCAGTCTGTCGCGGAGCGGCTCGATAACGGTATCGCCCTCAGTAATATCAGAAACCCACATACCCTTGGTCGTTCCGCAATCTTCCTCACGGATGATAACGTCCTGGGATACGTCAACGAGTCTTCTCGTGAGGTATCCGGAGTCTGCGGTACGAAGAGCTGTATCCGAAAGTGACTTACGAGAACCTCTCGCACCGATAAAGTACTCGAGGATGTTAAGTCCCTCACGGAAGTTCGACTTGATCGGGATCTCCATCGTCTTACCGTTGGTAGCGAACATAAGTCCACGCATACCTGCAAGCTGACGGAGCTGGCTGTTAGAACCACGGGCTCCCGAATCGATCATCATCTTTATGGGGTTGTATGCGTCAAAGCCTTCCTGAACGGAGGAGACTATCTTCTTGGTAGCGTCTTCCCAGGTAGCTATGACGTTCTTGTATCTTTCATCGTCCGAAATATCACCGTCGCGGTAGAACTCGGTGATCTCTGCGATCTGTGCCTCTGCCTCGGCGATGTAATCCCACTTCTTCTTGGGGATGTTCATATCGTAAACGGATATAGAAAGAGCAGAACGAGTAGAGTACTTGTAACCCGTCGCCTTGATATTGTCAAGAGTCTGTGCCGCTACCGTCAGACCGTGCATCTTGATACAACGGTCAACGATCTCACCCAGCTCCTTCTTTCTCGTTACGAACATGACCTCGAGGTCAAACATCTTCTCGGGATCCGTTCTGTCAACAAATCCGAGTGACTGAGGTATCTGCTGGTTGAATATGAGTCGTCCGAGAGTAGCGTCGATGATCTTCGACTTCATTACTCCGTCGATCTCCTTCTCGACTCTTACCTTGATCTTGGCATGGAGTCCGAGCGCACCCGTTGAGTACGCCATCATAGCCTCGTCAAAGTCACGGAAGGTCTTGCCTTCACCGGGCTCGCCGGGCTTTTCCATAGTAAGATAGTAAGAACCGAGCACCATATCCTGCGAAGGAACTGCAACTGCACGTCCGTCTGCGGGCTTAAGAAGGTTGTTTGCAGAAAGCATAAGGAATCTCGCCTCTGCCTGAGCCTCTGCCGTCAGCGGTACGTGTACAGGCATCTGGTCTCCGTCGAAGTCTGCGTTAAACGCCGTACAAACGAGCGGATGGAGTCTGATAGCTCTACCCTCAACGAGCACGGGCTCGAACGCCTGAATAGACAGACGGTGAAGCGTAGGTGCACGGTTGAGAAGGACGGGATGTTCCTTGATAACGTTTTCGAGTGCATCCCATACCTCGTTGTTGACCTTTTCTACCTTCTTCTTTGCTTCCTTGATATTGGACGCCTTGTTGGTCTCAACGAGTCTCTTCATAACGAAGGGCTTGAAGAGTTCAAGTGCCATTTCCTTGGGAAGTCCGCACTGATAGATCTTAAGATCAGGTCCGACGACGATAACCGAACGTCCCGAGTAGTCAACGCGCTTACCGAGCAGGTTCTGTCTGAAACGTCCCTGCTTACCGCGGAGCATCTCGGAAAGAGACTTGAGCGGGCGGTTGGAGGGGCCTGTTACGGGCTTTCCTCTTCTACCGTTGTCGATGAGTGCGTCAACCGCCTCCTGAAGCATTCTCTTTTCGTTTCTGATGATTATCTCAGGTGCGTGAAGCTCCATAAGGCGCTTGAGTCGGTTGTTTCTGTTTATAACTCTGCGGTACAGGTCGTTAAGGTCAGAGGTAGCAAATCTACCACCGTCAAGCTGTACCAGAGGTCTGATCTCGGGGGGAAGAACGGGCACTACGTCAAGCACCATCCACTCGGGCTTGTTGCCTGACTTTCTGAACGCCTCAACGACGTCAAGTCTCTTTATGAGTTTTACCTTCTTCTGTCCCGTTGCCGTTGTCAGCTCTTCCTTAAGGTCCTTTGAAAGCTGCTCGATATCGAGCTCGGAGAGAAGCTGCTTTATAGCTTCTGCTCCCATTCCTACCTTGAAGTCGTCCTCGTAGCGCTCGTACATTGCGCGGTACTCGGAGTCCTTGAGAAGCTGCATCTTCTGCAAAGGCGTGGAGCCGGGATCGATTACTATATACTGTGCAAAATAGAGAACTCTCTCAAGAAGTCTCGGAGATATGTCGAGCAACAGTCCCATTCTCGACGGAATAGCTCTGAAGTACCAGATGTGAGACACGGGAGCCGCAAGCTCGATGTGTCCCATTCTCTCGCGGCGTACCTTTTTCGTCGTTACCTCAACTCCGCACTTTTCGCAGATCTTGCCCTTGTGGCGTACTCTCTTGTACTTACCGCACTGACACTCCCAGTCCTTTGTCGGTCCAAAGATCTTTTCACAGAAAAGACCTTCTCTCTCTGCCTTGAGCGTTCTGTAGTTTATTGTTTCGGGTTTCTTGACCTCTCCAAACGACCAGCTTCTGATCATTTCAGGAGATGCAAGCCCAATTTGGATAGCTTCAAATATATTCTTTTCCATTGGCTGTAATTCACCTCACGGGTGAAACCCCTCTCTCTGTATTAATTTGTCGCTTTGTCGCTTTTATCAGAAGTCGTCTCCGTCATCGTCATCGTAAGAATCGTCAAACGACTCAAATCCGAAATCGTCATCAGAAGAATCGTCATCTCCGTTTTCTTCCGTAAACGACTCAAAGAGGTCGTCCGTCTCGACGGTTTCTCCGATGTCGGCGTTAGAAACGTAGTTAGGCGTTTCGAGCTCGTCGTCAACCGTAGAAAGATCAACGTCGTTTCCGTCAGCGTCAAGCACTCTTACGTTGAGCGCGAGAGACTGAAGCTCTTTTACGAGGACCTTGAAGGACTCGGGGATACCGGGTGTAGGGATATTTTGTCCCTTTACTATCGCCTCGTAGGTCTTTACACGTCCCGTTACGTCGTCACTCTTGACCGTGAGTATTTCCTGGAGAGTGTATGCTGCGCCGTACGCTTCAAGCGCCCAAACTTCCATCTCTCCGAAACGCTGTCCACCGAACTGAGCTTTACCTCCGAGAGGCTGCTGAGTAACGAGGGAGTAAGGTCCTGTGCTTCTCGCATGGATCTTATCGTCAACGAGGTGATGGAGCTTGAGATAATACATATATCCGACAGTTACGGGGTTGTCGAAGGGCTCGCCCGTTCTTCCGTCGTAAAGTGTCGTTTTTCCGTCTACTATGCGGAGCTTGCCTTCAGCGAGAAGTGTATCGAAGTTGGGATCGTCATGAGCTATGGTAGTGAGCTTCATCTTTCCGTTTTCGTCAAACTCCTGAATGCAAACTTCCTTACCGTCAAAGTTCTCACCCGCTCTGATCTCACGGCAGAGTCCTGCCTCCTTGAGACACTCAAGGATGTCCTGCTCGTTTGCACCGTCAAATACGGGAGTCATTACCTTGATTCCGAGTTCCTTTGCCGCGCGTCCGAGATGCACCTCAAGTACCTGTCCGATGTTCATACGAGAAGGAACGCCGAGAGGATTGAGTACGATATCGAGCGGCTGACCGCTGGGAAGGAAGGGCATATCCTCGGGAGGAAGAATTCTCGATACGACACCCTTGTTTCCGTGTCTACCTGCCATCTTGTCTCCGACGGATATCTTTCTCTTCTGTGCTATGAAGATACGAGCGACCTTGTTTACTCCGGGAGGAAGCTCGTCGCCCTTTTCACGCGAGAATACCTTAACGTCTACGACGATACCGGATTCACCGTGCGGTACTTTAAGAGACGTGTCGCGGACTTCTCTTGCCTTTTCTCCGAATATTGCACGGAGGAGTCTCTCCTCTGCGGTAAGCTCGGTCTCGCCCTTGGGGGTGACCTTACCAACGAGGATATCGCCTGCGCGAACGTCAGTACCGATCTTTACGATACCTTCAGCCGTGAGGTCCTTGAGCGCGTCGTCACCTACGTTGGGTATCTCGCGCGTGATCTCCTCCGGTCCGAGCTTGGTATCTCTTGCTTCTATCGTATATTCCTCAATGTGAATAGAGGTGTATACGTCGTCTCTGACGAGGCGCTCGTTGAGAAGAACTGCGTCCTCGTAGTTGTAACCCTCCCAGGTCATAAAGCCGATGAGAGCGTTCTTACCGAGGGAGATCTCTCCGCCGGCAGTTGCGGGACCGTCTGCGATGACCTGTCCCTTTTCAACTCTTTCGCCCTCGCTTACGATAGGACGCTGGTTGATACAAGTGCCCTGGTTGGAGCGCTTGAATTTAAGGAGGCGATATACCTGCTTTGCGCCGTTGTCGTCGGTGACGACGATCTCGTCGGCGCTGACCTTGGTACAAATACCGCTTTCCTTTGCGATAACGACGACGCCTGAGTCATACGCCGCCTTGTATTCCATACCCGTTCCGACGAAAGGAGACTCGGTAACCATAAGCGGCACTGCCTGCTTCTGCATGTTAGATCCCATGAGTGCACGGGAGTTGTCGTCGTTTTCAAGGAAGGGTATGCACGCGGTAGCAACGGAAACGACCATCTTGGGCGATACGTCCATGAGATCGACCATAGAGTTGTCTACCTCGATGATCTCGGTCTTGTCACGAACGAGAACTCTCTTGTTGACGAAACGTCCCTCTTCGTCGAGAGGCTCGTTACCCTGTGCAACTATAAAGTCGTCCTCAAGGTCTGCGGTGAGATATACGATATCCTTCGTTACTACGCCGTTTTCCTTGTCTACTACGCGGAAAGGTGCCTGAATAAAGCCAAACTCACTTACCTTTGCATAAGTGGAAAGGTAGGAGATAAGACCGATGTTAGGTCCTTCAGGCGTCTCGATAGGACACATTCTTCCGTAATGGGTGTAGTGAACGTCACGAACGTCAAAGGATGCTCTGTCACGGGAAAGACCGCCGGGGCCGAGCGCAGAAAGTCTTCTCTTGTGAGTAAGCTCTGCAAGAGGGTTGTTCTGATCCATGAACTGAGAGAGCGGGGAGGATCCGAAGAACTCTCTGATCGCCGTTACTACGGGACGAATGTTAATAAGAGTCTGGGGAGAAAGATCGTCGGAATCCGAGATAGTCATTCTCTCCTTTATGATCTTGTCCATTCTCGCAAGACCGATGCGGAGCTGGTTCTGGAGAAGCTCTCCGACGCAACGCATACGTCTGTTGCCGAGATGGTCGATATCGTCGGTCTGACCGATACCGTGAGACAAGGCGATGAGGTAGTTTACAGATGCAAACATATCATCCTTTGTAATATGCTTGGGGCAAAGATCAAAATAACGTGCCTTTGCAAGCTCCTTGATCTTTTCCATGTCTCCCTCTGCAGCCTCAATGATCTCGTTGAGCACGGGGAGATTTACCTTGTGCTTGATTCCGCAATCGGTAAGATCGTAACCGAGCACTGCCTCGGGATATACCGAGTAGTTGGAGAAGATACGGTATTCCTTGCCGTCGTCTCCGTAGATATAAGCCTCGCACGCACCGAGACGCTCGATGTTGCGGGATTCTTCTCTTCCGATGAGTTTGTCAGGCTCGCAAACTATCTCGCCCGTTATAGCGCTGACGATAGGTCTTGACGCCATTCTGCCCTCTATACGCTTTGCAAGGCTGAGCTTCTTGTCATACTTGTAGCGTCCTACGGGGTAGAGATCGTATCTCTTGGGATCGAAGAAGAGATTGTTTATAAGTAACTGTGCGCTCTCAACGAGAGGAGGCTCACCGGGACGGAGCTTCTTGTAGACCTCCTTGAGTGCTTCCTCATAAAGATCGCCGCCCAGCTCCATTGCCGCCTTCTTCGCTTCGTCCTTTTCAAAGGTAGAATTGATAAGAGCGTCGTCACCGAACATCTCGATCAGCTCTGCGTCGGTAGCGATACCCATAGCGCGAAGGAATACGGTTATCGGTATCTTTCTCGTCTTATCTATCTTTACGTAGAAAACGTCGTTTTGGTCGGTCTCGTATTCGAGCCACGCACCTCTGTAAGGGATAACGGTTGCCGTATAAAGATGCTTACCCGTTTTGTCGATAGAGGATCCGTAGTAAACTCCGGGAGAACGGACGAACTGCGATACAACGACTCTCTCTGCGCCGTTGATAACGAAAGTGCCCGAATCTGTCATGAGCGGGAAATCACCCATGTGGATCTCGGATTCCTTTACTTCTCCCGTCTCCTTGTTCGTCAGACGAACGTTGACTCTGAGGGGAGCCGCGTAGTTGACGTCTCTGTCCTTACATTCCTCTATGGGATACTGTACGTTGTTCGTATCGAGCGTGTAATCAACGAATTCAATACTCAGGTTGCCCGAATAATCGGTGATAGGGGATACATCGTGGAACACGTCCATAATGCCCTCTTCAACGAACCATTTGTAAGATTCCTTTTGCACCTCGATAAGATTCGGCATATCAAGAGGCTCATCAATCTTTGAAAAGCTCATTCTCGTATTTTTGCCGAGCTGATGGGGTTTGAGCATAATTTTTCACTCCATTCCGAAATAATCGTGTGCTCGCGCACATATGACCGTATATATTCCCACGCTGCCTTGCCGCGTCCGTCGGGCATTCTCTACCGCTCATCCGAGCGCTCTCGCGCACCTATATAATATAAGGTAGCACGTCGGAGCAGACGGCGGACGATAGGCGAGTTTTTATCGAAAAAACGCCTTTCATCCGTCACTTTTCGTCGGAAAAGTAATAAATATTTACCTTTCAGCCATTCAAGCCACTGTCAAGATGTATTTTTTACAAAAAGCAAAAAACATTTGTGTGCACAATGACGAAATTTCGCTTTAAGGGCATTGTATGGGATTATAATGCAATTTAGTATTTTACACCGTCAAGTCAACTTTGTCAATAGATAACACTCATAATTTTTCATTTTTTTGAAATATTTCCGCTTTTTGCGCTCAAATATAACTTTATTTTCAAAATTGTAAATTGCACTTACTCTTAAAAATAAAATTTTTATTAATTTGCGTTCAAATTCCCCTGCCCTGCCTCCGATTTTGCCACTTTGGCCAAACACATTTGGGCAAATATACCAAACTCCGAGCTGCGTCTTCAAGACGCCTCTCCGTACACTTCACTATTCTTTACCTTTATTCTCTCTGTCGCTGATAATAAAAAAACAGAGAACGCAGTACGTTCTCTGTTTTCTTATTATCAGTCTTCTTCGACTGTTTTTTCGTTTTCGACAACGGTGAGGTTGAGTATTCTCATATCCTTCATAGCGGAGATGATGATATAGAGATTTTCATACTCGAAGTGGTCGGACTCTCCAACGACTCCCTCGAGCTTTTCTATACACCAGCCGCCAACCGTCGTATATTCGCTCTCGATATCCGAATCGTCAAGGTCGAAGGCGTCAAAGAAGTCGTAGACGTTCATATCCGCGCTGACCTCGTAGGTGTGCTCGTCTATCGGAGTGATATCGTTTTTGATATCGTCGCTCTCGTCCCAGATCTCGCCGACTATCTCCTCGAGGATATCCTCCATCGTAACAAGACCGAGCGTACCGCCGAACTCGTCAACGACGATAGCCATGTGCGTGTGACGCTTTCTCATGTCGTTTAGGGCTGTCGGGAGCTTCATTGCCTTGTGATAGAAGACGGGCTCCATAAGGATAGATTCAATATCGGTAAGATTGTCAGCCGCCAGCTCCTTGAAAAAGCGATTGAGGTTGAGAATACCGATGATATTGTCCTTGTTTTCTCTGTATACGGGTATACGTGAGAAGTGCGACTCGTTCGCTGTCTTTATGATAATGTGCATCGGTGCGTCGGCGTCGATCGCGAGCATATAGGTTCTCGGTATCAGTATCTCGTTGAGCGTAGAGTCGGAGAACTCAAGTGCGGACTGGAGCATTTCGCTTGCGTCCGTGTCGATGACGTTTTCTTCCTCCGCTATCTCGATGATAGAAACCAGCTCATCCTCCGTAACGCTCGGAGCGTCGTCGTCGGGATGTGACCAGAGCTTGCTGAGCAGCTTTATGATAGCGAGTACCACGTAAAGCACGGGGGACAGGATAATGCAAAGGAACCACAGGGGGTAGCACAGGAGCTTTGATATAAACTCGGAGTGCTCTTTTGCGAGTATCTTCGGTACTATCTCACCGAAAATGAGAATGATCACCGTCATAATAACGGTAGATACGGTAGCCGCGATCTCGGAGGGGTCCTCGTAACCCATTGATGCGAATATCGAAATAAATATCATCGTCGATACGGACGAGGACATTATGTTAACGAGGTTGTTACCGACAAGGATACCCGAGAGCGTCTTGTCGTAATTCTCGTAGAGCTTCAGCACGAGCGCGGCGCGCTTGTCTGAATTTTCCTCTGCCTGCTTTGCAAGGCGAAGCTTGTTTGAACAGTTGAGAGCTATCTCGTAGCCCGAAAAGCATGCCGAGAGGCAGATCGAAACTACGATAAGCACGTATTGCAATATATTTCCCATAATTACGCCTCCTCCCCGTCGGATGAAGCGCCCTTGTGGGCGTTGGACGAGCCGTCGAGCAGCTCTTTTTCTCTGTCAAGCTGCTTGATCTCGACCTTGATAACGTCTCCGTCGACTACCTCGGTGATAGTGACCTCGAGCGAATCCTCGTAGACGAATACCTCGTCCTCGGTCGGAGCGTGTCCGAGCGTCTCGTTTACCCAGCTCTGCACCGACTTTGCAATGACGGACGGGCGCTTGCTCTTGAACTTGAGAAGTCCAAAAAGCTCACCCACGTTCATACGGGCGTCGACCTCGTAGTTGAAGCCGCCGAGTTTGACGAAGTTTTCGTTTACCTTGTCGTTTTCGTCAAATATCTCTCCGACTATCTCCTCGAGGAAGTCCTCTATGGTAGCGATACCGAGCGTCTTTTGATCCTCGTCGCGGATCACCGCCATATATATCTTGTTGCGGCGCATCTTGTCAAAGAGCTCGTCTATCGGCGAGTCTGCGCGCGCGGGATACGGCTTTGTAAGGATGGTCCTTACGTTAAATTTGCCTTTATTTATGTACGCCTTCAAGAAGGTCCTGGTATTTACTATACCGATTATCTTGTCTATCGAGCCGTCGTACACGGGTATTCTCGTATACTCCGAGCCTGCAATGATATTCTTCATCTCGTCTATCGGCATACGTACGTCAATAGCAAAGATATCGTCCTTTACCGTCATTACGTCCTTGACGGGCGTACTTGAAAACTCGATAGCGGACTGAAGTATCTCGGAGCTGTCGGTGTCGATAACTCCCTCTTCTCCGATCGTCTCAATGATGGTAACGAGCTCGTCCTCAGAATAGGTGGGCTCTTTTTTCGCGGGAAAAAGTTTGGTAAAGAACATAGATATGGAGCTGAAGATAAACGAGATCGGCGTCCATACCAACATAAGAACGTAAAGAGTACCCGAAAGAGCACACGCCACTCTGTCGGCGTTTGCCTTCGCATAGCTCTTTGGTATCATTTCACTGACAAGAAAAACTATAATAGTCGTAACCACCGTAGAGCAGGTGGCAACCGTACCCTCTCCGTAGATGCTGCCCCAAAGGTCAAGCGCAATTACGGTAGAAAGCGATGCACAACCGATGTGTGCAATATTCGTGCAAATGAGAAGCGTAGTAAGTGCCTTTTCAAATCTGTCGATAACCTTTATCGCAGTTTTTGCCCTTTTGTCTCCTTCCTCTGCCATAAGCTCAACTCTCACTCTGTTCATAGATGAAAAAGAGCTCTCGCACGCAGCGCAATACGCCGCGCAAAACAGGAAGAACACGTAGATAAATATCTGCACTAAACTACTCCCGTCACCATTACCCATAAAAAGTCAAATCAACTCCGATACTGTTTATTTCTCTCTGCGAGAGAGTTTAACCATTATTATACTATTTATTCTTGATTTTGTCAACCGATATTAAAAATATGTTGCTTTTACACGAAAGCGTCTTTTACCATTCCTCGTCGCACATGAGAACGATATTCTTTATATCCTCCTCCGTGCAGGCGAGATATCCGCCCTTCAAGAGAAAAGTGCGCGAAACTATCATATCTGCACTGTCCTTTGATATTCCTACCTCGGAAAGAGTCGTCGGCGCACCGATGCTCTTGAAGTAATCGTGCGTTGCACGAATACCCTCCATAGCTATCTCGTCGTCCGTCTTGCCCGTGCCGTCAACGCCCCATACGTTCTTTGCAAATCTGACGTATTTTTCTATACCGTACTTGTAGGTATATCTCATATAATTGGGATGAACTACGGCAAGTCCCGCACCGTGAGGAATGTCAAAGAACGCACTCATCGCGTGCTCTATCTGGTGCGTTTCCCAGTCCTGACGCTTTGAGAGTTTGGTAATTCCGTTGAGTGCCATCGAGCCGTCCCACATCAGATTTGCTCTTGCAGAATAGTCGTATGGGTTATCAAGTGCTATCGCGAGGTTGGTCTTAATATTCTTCATTATCGCCTCGGCAAGATCGTCCGAGAGGTTGTTGTCGCTGGGAGCGGAGAAATACACCTCGAAAAGATGCGAGAACATATCGACCGCACCGTAAATTATCTGTTCTCTGGGCAAAGAGTATGTATAGGTGGGATCAAGCACCGAAAAGACGGGGAAAAGCAGAGGATGCTCAAACGCCGTCTTTATGTTGTTCTGCCAGTCGGTAACAACACCTCCCGAGTTCATCTCGGAGCCGGTCGCGGGAAGCGTCAGCACCGTACCGATGGGCAGAGCCGCCTCGAGCTCTTCATCTCCCATATAGAAGGCATCCCAGAAGTCAAGATCGGTGAGAGCTCCCGCCGCCATTGCCTTTGACGCGTCGATAACGGAGCCACCGCCGACGGCAAGGATAAAGTCGATCTTTTCCCTCTTGCATATCTCGATACCCGCGTACACTACCTCTTTTCTCGGGTTTGGCATAATGCCCGAAAGCTCAAAAACGTTCTTGCCAAGTGAGGTGAGTATCTCTATGGTCTTGTCGTATATTCCGTTTTTCTTGATGCTTCCGCCGCCGTAGGTGAGAAGAATATTATCTCCCACGCCCGCAAGCTCCGCGCGCATCTTTTCAATAGCTCCCTCGCCAAAGAGTATCTTTGTGGGGTTGTACCATACAAATTTGTTCATAGCTTTATCCTCCGTACAGCTTGCGTAAAACACAGCTTTTTTACTTTATATTACCATAACAAAAAACAAAAATAAAGACGGTATCGATCGATTTTCTTATTTTTCCCGCTTTATGCACACAAAGAATTGCTTTACTTTCATATTTTTGTATGATAAAATACGATCGTATACTAAAACGCACAAAAAGTTTTGGAGGTTTCTATGTATAAAAGAATACTGAAAACAGCCTGTGTTGCACTTGCCTGCTCCGCGATGCTTTCCGCATGCGGAAACGGTACACCGGCAACTACAAACGCACCCGACATTACCGACACGCCCACAGAGCTTGTAACAGACGCGGTCACAGACGCGGTCACAGACAAGGTCACAGATCCAACAACGGATACAATCGTTAACGCAAGTCACAGGGATCTTACCTTCCCTCACAAAAGCGGCAGCGAGCAGCTTGGAGTGAGCGCTGAAGGCAGGCTGAAAAACGGCACCCTGTCCACAACAATGAAGATACCCGAATCGGGCGAGGCAGGACTTGTTTTCGCACTGTCAGCACCCGAGGGAGAGAGCTATTTTGAAAAGGAAAGCGGGCTTTCTTATTACTACTTTGCAGTAAACGGTGATAAGACCGCAAGACTGTATCGCATAGAAAACGGCAAAAAGAACGAGCTGCGCGTACAGAAGCTTATAACAAGCTCCTTCGGCGCGGGAAAGCAAGTGGATATCTCCGTTATTTTTGATAACGAAAGTATCTGCTGCTACGTCAACGAAACGTGCTTTATAAAATATGACGATCCATCCCGCCTTACAGGCGAAATGTTCGGCAGACGACAGGACGGTAACGCAACCTTTACGCTTTTGTGCTCATCGACAGGTACGCAAACGAAAAAGGCAGATATCCTCATCTGGGGACATAGCCATACGGCGCTGTGGACTACTGCTTCTACCGCGTTAAAGGATAACGGCAAGGTCATAAATATCGGCATCGGATCAACGACTACTCCTTATTGGTACAGACTTATTGACGAATTACTCACGTATGAGCCGAAGATGCTTATCGTTATGTCCGGCTCCAACGACTACGGCAACGGCACGAACAATGCATTGACGATAGAGCTCCTTGACGAGATATATTCAGCTATGCGCGCGAAGCTCCCAGAGCTTAAGGTAATTCAGCTTACCGAGTTTTTACAGCCAAAGCGTACTCAGCTCGCCGACAAGGTGCGCGATTTCAACGCAAGACTGCTTATGTATGAGCAGGAGAACAGTGAGTGGTTTAGCGTTGTAGATACCTACGACATCGCAAACAAGGAAAAGGACACTATCGATACAAGCCGTTTCCGTGACGATTATCATTTGAAAGCCGAGTATTACAACACGATAAACCAGCGTGTAGACGCGGCTCTCAAGGGTAATTACTTGTTCCCGAAACGCAATGAAACGCTCAAGGGATATATAGCGGAAGAAAACGTTGACAAATACCTGTTTACAGTCGGCACCTCTGCCAATTGGAAGATAGACACCAATGAGGAAGGCAACGTTCGTTACACCTCTCTTGTTAAGAACTCAATGCTTATGTTTAAGGACGTTACCTTTAAGAGCGGCATAATTGAGTTTGATATGACGGTAAACGCCCAGAAGGACGATCATAACTTCAAGTCCGCAAACGGCGTTATCTTCGGTGCTGACAGTCTTTGCGCTACTCACAACTTCAGCCATCATTACGTATTCGGCAGATGCGCGTGGGGCACGATGACGGGATATTCCAAGGACGACCCCGATTTTCTCTGGGAAGATGAGGTCAAGGGAATGAAGGGCATAGCAGTCGGTCAAAAGCAGCATTATATGCTGGAGTGGAACAGCGAAAAGGGCACGGTCAGCTACTACGTCAACGGCATAAAAACGGGAACCACTCCCCTTGAAAGAGTGTTCAACGGCTCATATTGCGGTCTTTACTGTGATTCAGCGAATACGATTATTGAAAACCTGACGTTTACGGAAAGATAAAAAGAGCGGATAATATCCGCTATGCATAATAAAAAAGCGGGAGCAGCTCCCGCTTTTTTATTATGGTTGCCGCTTTAAAAAGCAAGGAGCCGCGCACCCGAGCCGCCGTTTCAAGCCGTCATATCGACGTAACAAGAGCTAAAAGCAAAGAACTATTGAAAAAATAAAATACATAGTGTATAATTATTTGTAACAAAACACGCAGAGGTCTACTCGAAATGAAAGAAATACATTCAAGGACGGTCGCACTGATAGGTGAGGAAGCGCAGAAAAGGCTCTCCGACTCCCGCGTCATCATTTTCGGTGTCGGAGGTGTAGGCGGACATTTGTGCGAGGCGCTCGCGCGTGCGGGAGTGGGACATCTGACTCTCGTTGACGCTGACAGAGTATCGGAGTCAAATATCAACAGACAGCTCTTTGCCCTCAGAAGCACCGTCGGAAAATTCAAAACGGAGGCGGCTCGAGATAGGATACGCGATATCGATCCCGACATAGAGGTAGTGTGCAGAAACGAGTTTTTTCTGCCCGAATGTTCCGACACATTCCCCCTCTCTGAGTACGACTACGTCGCCGACTGCATCGACACCGTAAGCGGCAAGATAGAGCTTGCCGTCAAGTGCGAGGCGGGCGGGATACCGCTGATCGCAAGTATGGGCGCGGCAAACAAAATAAACTGCGTCGGATTCGAGGTCACCGACATATACAAGACCTCCGTATGTCCTCTGGCGAGAGTAATGCGAAACGCACTCAAAAGCCGCAGAGTAAAGCACCTCAAGGTCGTCTATTCAAAGGAAGTACCGAGAAAGAGCAACTCGGAGGAAAAGGACAGAAACGGAAGGACTGTACCCGCAAGCATCAGCTACGTGCCCTCGAGCGTAGGACTCATTATGGCGGGCGAAATAATCAAAGACATTACAAAAATCAAATAATTCGGAGTTCAATTATGAAAAAGCTCATTGCATACAGCGGCAACGCTCCTTATATTTTCATCAGCTACGCGCACAAGGACTCGGAGCTCGTTTTCCCGATACTCGAAAGAATGCAGCAGGACGGATACAGATTCTGGTACGACTACGGCATCGATCCGGGTACGGAATGGGACACGACGATCGCCGAGCATATAGACAAGTGCGGATATTTCATCGCCTTTATCTCGGAAAATTACCTCGCATCCTCAAACTGCAAGGACGAGCTGAATTTTGCGCGCGACCTTGAAAAGCAACGTCTGATCATCTACCTCAGCGACGTTTCCCTGCCTATCGGCATGCAGATGCGACTCAACCGCATACAGTCGGTGTTCAAGCACAAATACACCGACGAGGAAGATTTTTACGAAACGTTCTACAAGTCCGAAAATCTGAGTGACTTTACGGATGGGGGGATCACCGCGGACGACGAAGCGCAAGCCGCAAGCAATACGGCAGACGATTCAAAGACGTCGTTCACGCTCTCCGACGGCACGAGAGTGGAGGGGGATCTCTCAAACGACCTCACAGGACACGCCACCTGCACGATGAAAGACGGCTCGGTCTATTGCGGTCAACTCGAGCGTGGCATTATGAAGGGTGAGGGCACTCTCACTTTGGCAAGCGGATTTGTCTACAAGGGCAATTTCACCGACATAACGACGGGCGAGGGCACCATTACCTACCCCGACAGAAGATACTATACGGGCAAGTGGTCGGGAGGACTGCCGACGGGGCACGGCACCGTGCGTATGCTCGACGGTGCGGTATATACGGGTAGCTTCGTAAACGGTCAGATGCACGGAAACGGCAAGATGACGTATCTTACGGGCGGCGTTTATACGGGTGATTTTCAAAACGACGTGATCACCGGCAACGGTAGGATGGATTACCCTGACGGCTGTATCTATACGGGCGCGTGGGTGGGCGCAAAGAGAAACGGATACGGAAAGCTCACCTGGCCCGACGGCTCCTGCTATACGGGTAACTTTGAAAACGACTGCCTCACGGGACAGGCTACGATGACCTTCAAAAACGGAGACACCTATTCGGGCGGATGGTCAAACGGTCAGTTCCACGGTTACGGCACCTACACATACGCTGACGGCACCTATTATCAGGGAGACTACAATCTGAGCGTCAGACACGGAAAGGGCACGCAGAAGTACACCGACGGCATCTACGAGGGTGACTACGAAAACGGCGTCCGTCAGGGATGGGGCAAATTCACATCAAATCAAGGCTGGGCGTACGAGGGCAAATGGAAGGGCGACAGCTGGATTGAGGGCGGTACTTATACATACCCCAACGGCGACAGACTCGAGGGCAAGCTCGTCAACGGTCAGTGGACGGGTGAGGCCTTCTTGTACAACACAAAAGGCGAAAAATTCAAGGGCGTTCTCAATAACGGAAACTGGGAGTCGTTTGAACAGATATTCAACTAAAAGTAAATATAATAAAAGGGGTAACTCCGTTGACGTACGAAGTTACCCCTTTTTGCTATATATTATAAAATAATTTTTCGTTTGTGGTTATGCCCGAATATGCAAGCCGAATTTGATGAGAGCAAGGGCGCCGCAGATTCGGAGCAGAATTTTTCGTTCTTCACACGAAGGCGTACTCTGTACGTCGAAGTGTGAAAACGGAAAAAACAAACGAAAATATAATAGGTTGGAGAAAACCGAAGGTTTTCAACCAAAAACATTAAGGGGTAACTCCGTTGATGTGCGAAGTTACCCCTTTTTGTTAAATTAAATTATTTACTTTTCGTTTGTGTTTATGCCCGAATATGCAAGCCGAATTTGATGAGAGCAAGGGCGCCGCAGATTCGGAGCAGAATTTTTCGTTCTTCGTGCGAAGGCGTACTTTGTACGTCGAAGCACGAAAACGAAAAAAACAAACGAAAATATAATAGGTTGGAGAAAACCGCAGGTTTTCGTCCAAAAACATTAAGGGGTAATTCCGTTGACATACGAAGTTACCCCTTTTTACTAAATTAAATTATTTATTTTTCGTTACCAATCGCTTGCGCATCCAAGCACACACGGCATATACGCCAAGCGTTACCAAGCCCGCAATACATACGTCCGTCATATAATGTGCGCCTACCGTCAACCGTGAAAATGCCGTCATTCCCCACCAAAGCACACCGACCACATACAACAAACCGCTATATTTTTTCAGCTTTGTATAGTAATGTGCACACGCCGGAAATATCAAAACGGCAAACATCGCATACGCCGAATG